>NZ_WUEH01000007.1 GCF_010468615.1 Pseudodesulfovibrio sp. JC047
ACTGATGATATTTTAATCCTAGCCATGTCGGCCTCCTTTGAGCTTCACTTTTACTGGTACTGTTACCAGATTAAGCCTTGGAGTGCCGACATGGTATTTTTTGTGACAGCTAGACCCGCTTTTGCTCAAAGAAAAGGGGGAGCGTTTTTTTGAGTGTCGTTCGCAAGGGCGGCTTTGAGGACACGACCTGTTGCGATTCTCGTGAAATCATGAAGAGCCCGTGACAGCTTTGGCACTCCCAATGATTTTTATATTTGTGGAGGTGAATCAGCAGACCGTCTCGATCATAACAGACCTGACAAAATGGGCCTTTTGTTTCACCATCGTCCGTGAGCCAGTATTTTTGCCCATCGAAATGAACTTTTTCGGCAAGGTCCAGAATGTCTGCGACTTCGGAAAGCTGTTTTTTGAGAGCGGCATTTTCTTCACAGATAGTCAGAAATTCCGCTTGAAGTTTTTTCAGAAGCACCGCCGCTTCATCGATGTTCCCCTGAGTGCACAGGTCCAGTACGCGCTTGAATCCTGTGGCTTGTACCATGGTTGAAAACATGAAGTATTTCCCCCGTATTGAATGGACTCATAGAAGATTTATCGGTGAATATGCCAGATAACTTTAGGTGTGTATCGTGCGGTGTTTTTTTATGGCAAAGGGTTTACAGAAGGGGACAATTGACATACGGTCTTTGCAGCTAGGGGAGCCTCTGTACGGGGCTGAGATGGATATGTGATCCTACCCTTCGAACCTGATGCGGATAATTCCGCCGTAGGGAAGCTGGTTGCAACTGATATTCCGTCAGACCGCGCTTGCCCTTACAGGGGTAAGCGTTTTTTTTTGTGACCGGGAATCCAAAGGAGATGCTCATGATTGTCGTTCTGAATGGCAAAGAAGAGAATGTGACGGAGGGGATGACGATCCTCGCTCTGCTCGAAAGCAAAGATATTTCGCCGCAAGTTGTCGTGGTAGAGCGGAATGGTGACATCGTGCCCGGTGAAAACTTCGGGACCACTTCACTCAATGACGGAGACCATTTGGAGGTCCTCCGGTTTGTGGGTGGAGGCTAGGAGAAAATTATGTGTGAAGATATATTTGAAATTGGCGGCGTGACGTTGAACAGCCGGCTGTTCACTGGCACGGGAAAATATGGGAATGACGCGATTATTCCTGATGTGTGCAAGGCGTCCGGGGCAGAGGTTATCACCGTTGCCCTGCGGCGGGTTGACATGGAATCCTCGACAGGAAATGTTATGGATTGCATCCCGAAAACCATGCATCTTCTGCCCAATACTTCAGGTGCCCGTACCGCTGAAGAAGCGGTTCGTATTGCCCGGTTGGCTCGGGCCACGGGCTGTGGAGACTGGATCAAGATCGAGGTCATTTCCGACAACAAGTATCTGTTGCCCGACGGATATGAAACTGCCAAGGCCACGGAAATCCTGACCAAGGAAGGCTTTGTGGTTTTTCCATACATCAATGCTGATCTGTATGTGGCGCAGAGCGTGGTCAACGCCGGTGCTGCTGCAGTGATGCCATTGGGCGCACCCATCGGCACGAACCGAGGTCTCAAGACCCGGGAAATGCTCCGTATTCTGATCGAGGAAATTGATATTCCCATTGTTGTTGATGCTGGTATTGGTCGTCCTTCCGAAGCGTGTGAAGCCATGGAAATGGGCGCGGATGCGTGTCTTGTCAATACGGCGATAGCCACGGCCTCTGACCCTGTCATGATGGCTCGTGCCTTTGGTCAAGCGGTCAAGGCTGGTCGTGAAGCCTATTTGTCCGGTCCCGGTGCCACCAGGAAGCTTGCGGCTGCATCGTCTCCCCTGACGGGCTTTTTGGATGGTGAATAAAATGAGTTTCTATCCTGTGATGACAGAGTATGCCTCTGTTCCCCTGACTGAGAAATTCGCGGCTGTGACCGAGGATGATGTCCGTCGGTCGTTGAACAAGATGACGGCGGATGTGGACGATTTCATTAATTTTATGAGTCCCGCTGCCGTCCCTCTTCTCGAAGAGATGGCGCAAAAGGCGAATCGATTGACCGAACAGAATTTCGGCAAGGCGATTCAGTTGTTCACTCCGTTGTATCTGTCCAATTTCTGCACCAACCACTGTGTGTATTGTGGATTCAACTGCAAGAACAAGATTCCTCGTGAGCAGTTGACCATGGAAGAACTGGATGTCGAAGGCAAGGCCATTGCCGCAACGGGACTGAAACATCTGCTGATCTTAACGGGAGAGGCTCCTGCCAAGGCCGGGGTTGATTTCCTTGAAGATAGTTTGAATGTTTTGAGGAAATATTTTCCGTCCGTTTCCATCGAAGTTTTTGCCATGGATGAGGATGAATACGTCCGTATGGTGGCTGCCGGTGCCGATGGACTGACCATGTTTCAGGAGACGTATAATGAAGAATTGTACGCCACCCTGCATCCCAAGGGACCGAAAAAAGACTATCGCTATCGGTTGGATGCTCCTGAAAGAGGGTGCTTGGCCGGAATGCGTGTCGTGACTATCGGTGCGTTGCTTGGCCTGGGAGATTGGCATCGTGACGCCTTTTTCACCGGACTGCACGCAGCCTATCTCATGCACAAGTATCCCGAGGTAGACATCTCTGTTTCACCGCCGCGTATGCGTCCTCATGCCGGAGAGTACGAGCCTGTCAGCATCGCTGAAGACAAGGACCTCGTGCAGTACATGCTTGCATTGCGTTTGTTCCTTCCCCGGCTCGGAATCACTGTTTCAACGCGTGAATCTCCGGAATTTCGGGAGAAAATTCTGCCTTTGGGTGTCACCAAGATTTCTGCGGGCGTGAGCACGGCTGTCGGCGGTCACACTCAGGAAAATGAACATGTGGGACAGTTTGAAATTGCTGATTCCCGCAGTGTGCCCGAGGTGTGTGAAATGTTGAATCGGTGCGGATACCAACCAGTCTACAAGGATTGGGAACCGATTAAGCTCGATACCAAGGTTCATGCATGAATCTGACTGAGCAGGGCATAGCTTCCTACTTGGGCGAAGACCGTTTGCGATATCTGCAAACGGTCTCCGTAGGGATTGCCGGTGCTGGAGGACTTGGTTCGAATTGCGCCATGCATTTGGTGCGATCCGGGTTCAGGCGGTTCGTTTTGGTTGATTTTGATCGCATCGAACCATCCAACCTGAATCGGCAGGCGTTCACTCTTGAACAGGTTGGCGCGAATAAGGTGGATGCCTTGGCTGCCAACATGCACGCGGTGAATCCTGATCTCGAATTGGATTTGTACATTGGCAAAGTGAATGGCGCTGATATGGCTGAACTTTTTGCTCCATGTCATGTGATTGTCGAGGCTTTTGACGATCCAACCGCTAAAAAAGCCCTTGTGGAAACCATGTTGCCCAGTAAAAAACTTGTGGTGGCTGTTTCGGGCATGGGGGGATTCGGCAAAAGCGACGCCATCATAACGCGCAAGGTCAGCGACTCGTTGTATCTTATCGGGGACGGTGAAACCGAATGTTCGGATGAGACGCCACCGATGTCGCCGCGGGTTGGTATTGCCGCCGCCAAGCAGGCTGATGTCGTGCTCAGATATTTCCTGGATCGTTTTGCAACAGAAGGAGAAAAATGATGGGTTGGACCATTTCGCGAAAGACTATACTCGAAACGGATATTTACTGTTTGACTGGCGAGAAATTCTCGTTGGGACGGTCGAATATCGAGGTTGTGCGGGACATGTTGGACAGTGGTATCAAACTGGTCCAATACCGTGAAAAAGAAAAGAAGATGGGTGCCAAATACGAAGAATGTCAGGCCATTCGGGCAATGACTCGTGAGGCTGGTGCCGCATTTATCGTGAATGACGATATTGAGCTGGCCATATTGGTCGGTGCTGATGGTGTACACATTGGCCAAGAAGATCTTCCTTTGGAAGTGGTTCGACAACTTGTTGGTGACGACATGGCCATTGGCCTGTCCACCCACACCCCGGAGCAGGCTCGTGATGCTGTGCGTCGTGGCGCGGACTATCTCGGTGTCGGCCCGATCTTCAAGACCTATACCAAGGACGACGTGGTTGATCCCGTCGGGTTTGAGTATCTGGACTATGTCGTCAACCATGTGGACATCCCTTTCGTCGCCATCGGCGGCATCAAAGAACATAACATCGGTGAAGTGATACGGCGCGGCGCATCGTGCGTTGCTCTCGTGACCGAAATAGTCGGTCAAGAAAACATCAACGAAAAAGTCAACGCGCTTCGTCATGAAATCGAAGCCGCCAAGGAGTAAGTATGGCATCTTATACCACGCAGATGGACGCTGCCCGAAAAGGCATCGTCACTCCCCAGATGGAAACCGTCGCTCGCAAAGAGAATATCCGTATCGAAGATCTCATGGAGCGCATGGCCCGAGGAACTGTCATTATTCCTGCCAACAAGAATCACACCAGCCTCGATGCCGAAGCCGTTGGCGAAGGAATGCGTATCAAGGTCAACGTCAACCTCGGAATTTCAAAGGATTGCAAAGAAGTAGATCCTGAGCTGGAAAAAGTTCAGGCCGCTTTGGATCTGAAGGCCGAGGCCATCATGGATTTGTCCTGTTACGGCAAGACGCAGGAATTCCGTCAGAAATTGGTCAAGATGTCTCCTGCCATGGTCGGAACCGTCCCCATCTATGATGCGGTTGGTTTTTACGACAAAAATTTGCAGGACATCACGGTGGATGAATTTTTTGATGTGGTGAAACGCCATGTCGAAGATGGTGTTGATTTCTTGACCATCCATTGTGGACTCAACAAGCACACTGCTGAAAAGGTCAAGAATGCGAAGCGGTTGACAAATATCGTTTCACGTGGCGGCTCCCTGTTGTTCTCCTGGATGGAAATCAACAATGCCGAGAATCCTTTTTACGAGCATTTCGATCGGTTGCTCGACATCTGCGAAGAGTATGACGTGACGCTGAGTCTTGGTGACGGCTGCCGTCCCGGGTGTCTGCGTGACTCCACGGATGCCTGTCAGGTCGAGGAGCTTATCACGTTGGGTGAGCTGACCAAACGCGCCTGGGAGCGTAATGTTCAGGTCATGATCGAAGGTCCTGGGCACATGGCCATGGGCGAGATCGCCGGAAACATGATGATGGAAAAACGGTTGTGTCACGGCGCGCCTTTCTATGTGCTCGGTCCCATCGTGACCGATGTCGCGCCCGGTTACGACCACATCACCTCCGCCATTGGTGGTGCTATTGCCGGTATGTCTGGAGCCGATTTCCTGTGTTATGTCACCCCGGGTGAACATTTGCGGTTGCCGACCCTCGAAGACATGAAGGAAGGCATCATCGCAACCCGTCTTGCCGCCCATGCTGCCGACATCGCCAAAGGATATCCCAATGCCCGTGATTGGGATGACAAGATGTCCAAGGCCCGTGCCGATCTCGATTGGGAAGCCATGTTCAATTTGGCCATGGACCCGGTTCGTCCTCGCGAATTCCGCGAAGCCTCCAAGCCCGAACACGAAGATTCCTGTTCCATGTGTGGCAAAATGTGCGCTGTGAGAAATATGAATCGCGTCCTCGAAGGCAAAGATATCCAACTAGATGACTAAGCTCTTCATTCAATAACCATCAGTAACGCTCCACAGGCATCCCGCCCGTGGAGCGTTTTTTATATCAGTCCTACCAGCCCTGCCGGGGGCCGCCTTCAGCGAGACCAGGACGCTGTCCTGGACCTGCCAGAGGCCCCTTTGAAAAGGGGCCTCTGGACTCCCCGAAACTTTTTATCGCTCGCTTCGCTCGAAGCTGTCGGCAGCATTTGTTTTTGCGATTTTTGGAGGAACGTTGTAAAAAAATACATTTTTTACAGACTTTTTTGAAAAGTCTTAAAAGAAATATTTTTTGCAAGGATTTCTTGATTTTTTAATTACCCCTTCTTTCTTCACACTTCTTCTTCAATCCAACTTAATCAATGTCGTGGGACCTCGCCGAAGGCGCGCTAAAAAGTTCTGGAAGGGAGTCCAGAGGGGAACCTCTTCCAAGAGGTTCCCCTCTGGTCGCCGAAGGCATTCCCGAATATTTATAATGCCTTGTGTCCGTAGACGAGGTAGATTGGGTCGTTTTGACCTTTCTCGTTGTTTCGTATGGAAAGGGTTCCGGCATTGGCGTCGAGCTTGGTGTATCGTAGATATTCCAAAACCAATCCCATGCGTTCGAATTCGTGCAATTCGGTCCAGCCTTGAATCGTGTTGTTGGCGTCGAATCGGTTGGAAAAAGCGATGAGAACGGGTGCTCCGGGGGTGAGAAAATGGCTGATATAGCGAATGATATCGACTGGCCGGTCCATGTACTCGATGGAACAGACACAGCGTGCTGCATCGTATTTCCCGTGAGGCCGTTCAGTTCCCATGGAGAAGTCGAGGACACGCATTTCTGTTGAGATAAAGGGGACGTAGGCGGCTTCGAGGTTCTTTTGAGCGACACTGTCAAGCACGGGCGGAACGAATGGGGTGTGGTCAGTATTGAGCCGGTTAAAGAAAGCCGGATGGAAAAAATCGGTCGGTTCATCGGCGAGTGGTGTCTGCATTCCCGGTCCGCAATCGCAGAGGACTTTCACCCAATCGGTGGGGGATTCGTCTGTCTGAGATGTGCGTGTTTCCAAGTGGTGAACTGTGGCGGTGATGGTTACTGGGAAGTTCGCGAGCGGATGATTATGGTCAGCGGTAAACGTTGTTTCGTCGAGGGCTGTCATGCGAAATGGGGTGAGGGTGTCGGGAGATCTTTCGGGAAGCCCGTCGATGTATCCCTGCGGATAAAATCGTCCGACTCGGGGGATGATGACCTCGCCGAGGACGGTCCGGGAGCGCAGCCGATCCAGATCGTATGTTTGGACCAGGTCGTCCGAGTGTCGGGGGGAAAGCATTTGAGGCGGATAGGTCTGTGTTACCGAGTCCCCAACCTTTTTCCCTTCTAGTGCTTCACGAAAGCCACGCGGAAAAATGTCATGAACGGGATTGATTTCTTGACCGAGGAATCGTTCTTCGTGAAGCGTGTCGTTGTGCTCCCACCGGACAGAAAAATCAATCGAGCCTGTCATCGAGTCATTGAATGTCGTCATGCGTCTGTATGTCCCACAATGGTTGAAGAAAAAATCCATAGTATGTTTCAACAGGGGCAAAGGCAAATCCGAAAGACGTATTGAGCAATCTTTTTTGGTTTTATTTTTGCATTGAAATCAAGAGATTGTCAGTTTTATGACGAAAAAAGTTCCTTTGTGAAATGAAAAGTGAAAAAATGTTATAAACAAGTCAATGTGGATAAATTTGATAGTATGCTGTTTGTTGACGTTTAATAGCGACTTTTTGCCTTCAATGATGCTGGGAATATTCGTTTTAAAAGAACATTTTTTTCACAACGTAACCTTTGATATCAATGCGTTTTTTGCTATTGACGAAAAATATTGAAATCGGATATGTTCAAACAGACTTGTATATGTCTGTTTTATGTGTCCCGACATTCGTTTGAGGAGGATGGTATGGCGGATGTAAGTGGTTCTCAATCAGCTCTCGAAATTTCATTGCCTCGTGCAGGGGAAGTTGTCGAGTATCAAATGACTTCTGACATTCCCGTCAAATTGAATTTCTATGTCACCGAAGTGGTTTTTTCTTGCGATGGGACTGACCTGATTTTCACTGGAGATCAAGGAGGGACGGTCGTCATCAAGGACTATTTATCTCTGGCCCAGGCAGACGCGCTTCCCGCGTTTGAGCTGAAGGGCGGAGAGGAAGTCCCGGGCGATATCTATCTTTTTGCTTTTAATGGAGAAGAGCAAGCTGTGGAAACCGCTGCTGGGGGAAATTTGGATGATGCGAGCGGGGCCAGTGGTGCGGATATCCTGTCTCCGGACGAGTGGCTTGAGCCGCTTTTGGCCCCCGATGCGGGAGAGGACATTTCGTCGTCGTTGGAAATACTGACGCCTGAGCAACTTTTTTCAGGTGAGGAGATGGTAATAGGTTGCGATGATGTCGGTTCGGCCAGTTTGGTGGGCGCAGTGACTGTGCCGATTAATCATGAGATGCCGCTGGGTTCACTCGCGGACGGGTATGATGCCGTGAATGAGTGCGTGCAACATATTATTGATTCGCCTGAGTACTCCTAGTTTCATGATGGATTGTGTCGTATGAGGTTCAGCCTGCTGGTTGGACCTTTTTTTGCATCGCTGAATGGAATATATGTCATTTGGCATTTAGGGTGATTGATTTTCTTGGCAACATGATACGTTATGGTGTATTCTTTGTTCGGTTTTTTTTTTGCTGGGTATGTGTCTGGACAAAGTTGGTAGGGCCTTCGTTTTTGTACAGAGTGAACATTGGGGCTTGTCTGCCATGGAACATTGTTACGGGTGGTGATCCTGGAGTTGGTCAAGGGATATGGCACTGAAGGAAAATGTACTGGGCGTCATGGAAGTTGATTGCTCGGAAGGCATAAGCACCGAAGAATACAACCAGATTGACCCGGAGATTCTGGATTGTTTTCCGTATCAGGAATACCCTGTGAATCTTTTTCATTGGAAAGAAGATATCCGGGTGTTGTCTCCCGTCTATGTTGTCGGGCGCAGTGTTGATCGGCATTTACGGGCAAAAATACGAGATTTGAGTAAAAATGGATTACTTTTTTTTTCTCGTCATCAGATTTCCCAATATTCGGAATGTCTGGCCTGCAATCTTGAAACCGCACTCAATGATCCGAATTTGACCTGGGATGAAAAAGCCGGACTGTTCATTTGCGAGTTGGACCGCCGACAGGCCGCTTTGTACGCCCATCATTTGGGAACCTATCTTGAGGATCTTAAACAGGCCATTGAATCCTTGTGCGACTATTTGCTTCAAAGTCCACGCCGTATAGCCCGTTTGGTCAAGGATGTTCATGCGGACCTGTGCGCAGAGCGGCGCAGGATCAATGCCTCGATCATTGCTTTGGCAATTTATGTTGAATTGAATAAAGGGCGTTTGTCGCGAGGCACTTTGGAAAGAGTTGCGTTGGGTTTTTTGGTTTATGACATTGGAATGTCACATTTATCACCCCTGATGTTAGGGAAATCTCAGCAGTTTTCGACATCGGAAAAACGGACCATGCGGGAACATCCGAACGCAGGTGTCGAGCTTTTGAAAAAATTGCATGTGACACAGGGCGAAGTTTTTGAACCGGTGATTCAGCATCACGAACGACTCAATGGAACAGGGTATCCCGGGAAATTGAAGGGCGAACGGATCGGCCAGTTGGGACGGATTGCGGCCGTTGCGGATTCGTATTGCGCCATGATCACGGAGTGCGCCTATAGGCCAAGTATTCCACCGATCAATGCCGCCGCTGATCTTGTCACCAACGAACGTAAATACGATCAGGTGATTTGTCGGACGCTTGTTCGTTTTTTACAAACCGTTCAAAAGTGAGTGGGGGACCATTTCGATTGCCTGATGGCGCGTGGTCGTTTTTTGATGTGCCCAAAAGAAAAGCGGTTTCACCTTTTCGATGAAACCGCTGAGTATCCTTGGTAGCGGGGGCAGGATTTGAACCTACGACCTTCGGGTTATGAGCCCGACGAGCTACCGTACTGCTCCACCCCGCGACACGTGAGAAAGACGTTCTAGGTTGATCAAGATCTTTTGTCAACACATTAAAAAGAAAAACGGTCACATCTGTTCGATGTAACCGTTTGATTTCTTTGGTAGCGGGGAAAGGATTTGAACCAATGACCTTCGGGTTATGAGCCCGACGAGCTACCATACTGCTCCACCCCGCGACACGTGAGAAAGACGTTCTAGGTTGATCGAGATTGTTTGTCAACATATAAAAATAAAAAATGGTTACACCGTTTGCCGATGTAACCATTTGATATCTTTGGTAGCGGGGAAAGGATTTGAACCAATGACCTTCGGGTTATGAGCCCGACGAGCTACCATACTGCTCCACCCCGCGACATGTGAGAAAGACGTTCTAGGAGTGTGCAGTGGTTTTGTCAACATCTATTCCTGCAAAATATGAAAAAAAGGGGAGGACAAGGCGAATCGGCCTTTTAATCATGAAAAACACAGCAAAAAGTTTACAACCGGCGGCGAATTCCGTACATCATCACCCTATGAACAATACAGAAAAATTTTCGGTTGTCCTGCCGGTTTTCAATGAGCAGGATAACTTGCAATCCCTTTTTGCGGAAATCCGGTCGGCAGCTGATGCGACTGGACGGCCCTGGGAAGCGGTTTTTGTTGATGATTGCAGTACAGACAACAGCCTTTCCATCATTCGTGGGTTGGCTGATGAATATTCCGAAGTCCGGTATGTGGCCTTTGCTGAGAATCGAGGGCAGTCCGCTGCGTTTTGCGCGGGATTTGATGCCGCTGAGTCTGATATCGTTGTGACCATGGACGCAGATCTCCAGAATGATCCCGCTGATATTCCCGACATGCTGGCTGTTTTTGGGAGCGAGTGTGAAATGGTCATCGGCTGGCGGGCCAAGCGGAAAGATACGTTTATCAAACGTATTTCCTCCAAGATCGCCAATGCGATTCGGGATGGACTCATGGATGACGGTGTGCACGACACCGGCTGTTCTCTCAAGGTTATGCGTACCGATTTGCTTCGCTCCTTGCCTCGGTTCAAGAATATGCATCGGTATTTCCCTATCCTTATGAAAATGCAGGGTGCGCGGATCAAGGAAGTGAAGGTCAACCATCGGGAACGGGCGACCGGAGTTTCTAAATATGGTACTCTGGACCGCGCAATGGCCGGAATTTACGATCTCATCGGCGTCAAGTGGCTTATCAATCGACATATTGAGTACACCGTCAAAGAGAAGAAGTAATCGATGCAACTGCCCGCCTATTGGTGGCTTTTGGCCCTCGTTGTTTTGGTACAGGGGGCTTTTTTCGTTTTTCTTTTATGGCGACGGATTCAGCGACGCGTTGTTTCCCCGTTTGGTCGTCCGAGCCTGATGGTATTGCTGGTGTCAGGCGTGGCTGGCTTGGTGTATGGTGTTGTACAGCGTGATCCCGTGTTCTGTCTTGGACAAGGGTGTGTGTTGATCCTTTTTTATCTGCTTCAACGGCAAGGTTATGACCAAAGAAATTCATAAAACAACGATGAAAAGCATGAAATCCTTGGCAAAAGGCCTCGTCATGCTGGCTGGACTCGGCGTGGCCGTGTATCTTTCCCGGGCCATCGGGTTGGGAGATATGCTGTCCAATACCCAGTGGTTCAACGAACATATCCTCGGGACAGGACCGCTTTCTATTGTGATTTTTCTCGGAGTCGGAGCCGCTTTTACTGCGGTGGGTCTCCCCCGACAGCTTGTTGGCTTTCTTGGGGGATTTGCTTTTGGCGTGATGACCGGGACACTGCTCGCGACGATTGGATCTGGCTTGGGATGTGCGATTGCCGCAGTGTACGCCCGGATGGGCGGACGAGAACTCGTGCAACGAAAGTTGGGGCATCGGACTGAAAAGGTGAACCGTTTCCTGCAACACGAGCCGTTCAATACCGCTTTGGCGATTCGACTTTTCCCTTTGGGCAGCAATCTGGTGACCAATCTGGCCGCCGGTATCAGTTCCATTCCGCTTATTCCCTTTATTCTGGGGTCCACTTTGGGCTATATCCCCCAAAATTTCATCTTTGCGTTGTTCGGAGCGGGAATGAATCGGGAATCCACCATGGGCGTGGCTGTGTCTGTGGGAATGAGTATTGTACTTTTCGTGGTGTCCGGATGGTTGGGAATTCGTGTGTACAATCGGTACCGGAAAGAAGCCAAGTCGTTGGTTGAATCCGATTCCTAACCAATGTGAGACTGAAAATATCGTCGGTGGATCGATTCCCAGACGAGCCAGACCAGACCGGCAACGACCACTCCTGTGAGCCAGCCAGCCATGACGTCGGTGGGGTAATGTTTTCCTAGATAGACCCGGGAATAGCCGACCACGAGCGGAAGCAAGAGTGGCCATTTTTTCAATGCTGGCCAGAGCAGCATGGCCAACAGCGCCAGGCTCATGGTATTGGCGCAATGGGCGGACGGGTACGATGTCCCTCGTTCCTTGGTCTGAATGAAATTGGCCGGGCGGGTCTGCCATGCGCCGTCTTCGACAAAGTTGGTACCGGCAATGGCATTGAGTGGCCGGACTCGTGAAACATCAGCTTTAATGATTTTTGTTGAAAAATCAGCCATCCCCATGGCCACGAAAAGAATGATGAAATAGATGCCGTGTTTTTTGCCGCCCTTGAATAAGGCAAAGACAATGGCTATCCCCAGAAGGATCAAAAGAACGGCCATGGACGAGAAAATAGGCATGAGGACGTCAAGAATTTCGAGTCGCCATTGCTGATTAATGAGAAGAAAAAGATGCAGATCAAAAGGTAGAGTTGAAAAAAACATGATGCTCCCGTTGCGTTTTTGATTGTATAGCCTGCTTTATCCCACGGGGCAATCGTGCGGGAGAGCAAACCCCCTAAAAATCGGACACATATTTTTATGACACCATCTTTCACTCCAGCCCGATTGGCTGTGACAATGCCGAAATTGAGTCGCTATGGCGGCGCGGAAGCCTTTGCCTGGCGATTAAGTGAAGCCTTGGCGGCACGCGGGCATCACGTTGATTTCATTTGCGCACGCTGTGATGGCGAACCTCCCGAAGGCGTCAATCCCGTTGTTCTTGGCCGTTTTGGTGGGTTTCGGTTTATCAAGGTCCTGTGGTTTGCCTATGCCTCCGAAAAAGCGCGGCGCAAAGGCGCATATGATCTGGTCTTTGGTATGGGCAAAACCGTGCATCAGGATATTCTGCGGATTGGTGGTGGGCCGCAATCCAAGTTCTGGGAGCTTTCTCAACACGCTTGGCCCAAAGGATTTGCCCGGTCATTCAAGATGTTGCGTCGCCGATGTGCTCCGGCCAACTGGGCCATCCACTGTCTCGACAAGGCGCGTATGCGTAAAACACCGCGTATTGTGGCTGTGTCCCATCTGGTTCGGGAGTGGATCGTTGAAGCGCATCCTCATTTGAACTCAAACGATATCGATATTATTTACAATCGCCCCGACTTATCCCGTTTTTCTCCCATCGGCGAGCAGGGGCGGATTCGTTTGCGTGCTGCATCGGGAATCAAGGACGGGCAAATCGTCATTGCCACAGCAGCCACCAATTTTGCTTTGAAAGGAATTAGACATCTCATTGCCATGTTGGCTTTATTGCCTGAAAAATACGTTTTGCATGTCGCTGGTGGACGCAAGCCAGACAAGTACATTCGGCAAGCCAAGGCGCTTGGTGTGGACCATCGGGTTCGTTTTCTGGGACGGGTGGATGACATGCCTGCCTTTTACCGTGCCGCAGATATTTTCATTCTCGCCACGTTTTATGATGCCTGTTCAAATGCCGTGCTCGAAGCCATGGCCTGCGGATGTCGGGCGTTGTCCAGTCGTCTGAATGGCAGTGCCTATTTCCTTCCCGAAAAATGGATTTTTCCTGATCCGGCAGATGTGCCCGCCATGGCCAAGCTCGTTCAACGTGTCGCCAAAGAAGAACGGCCTGGCCCGCTCGAATGGCCACAGGATGTCGTGTCCGGTTTGGAACCCTACATCGAAATGATAGAGGACTCGATCTCTCGTTGAATGTGGTGTGAATGCCTTCGGCGACTGGGGGAAAGGGAGAGACAAACCCTTAGAAAAGGGCTTTTTCTCTCCCTTTCCCCCAGACCCCCTATCTCTCTCTTTTCCTAAACTTTTTATGTGCCTTCGGCAGATGTGTACGTCCGCGTGATGGCACGGCTGTCGTCTGGGGTATGGGATGTGGGATGCCTCCGGCGGCCAGAGGGGAACCTCTTGAAAGAGGTTCCCCTCTGGACTCCCTTCCAGAACTTTTTGTCGCGCCTTCGGCGAGGCTTCACGACATTCATTGAGTGGGATTGAAGAAGGAGGAGGGATATGAAAGAGGGGATGGGTAAAGAAATAAGAAAGAAGAGGGGGAGAGTTACAGACTCAAGAGCCCCTTGCAGAAGATGTATTTTTCAAAATTCTTCAAAAAAGTCTGTAAAAAATGCAATTTTTTACAACGTCCTCCCAAGAGCCGCACGAACTCACGCTGCCGACAGCTTCGAGCGAAGCGAGCGACAAAAAGTTTCGGGGAGTCCAAAGGCCCCTTTTCAAAGGGGCCTTTGGCAGGTCCAGGACAGCGTCCTGGTCTCACCGAAGGTGACCCCGGTAGGGGGTTATTTTAATGCTTTGAGGCGGGGCTTGAAATAATGAATGGTTTTTTCGAGTCCGTTTTCGAGGGTCGTCTGTGGTGCCCAGTCGATGGCTTTTTGTGCGAGTTGAATGTCTGGGCATCGCTGCATCGGGTCATCCATGGGCAGGGGATCGAATTCGATACGGGATGACGAGTGTGTCATTGTGATAATTGTTTCAGCGAGTTGAAGGATGGTGAACTCAACGGGGTTTCCCAGATTCATGGGACCGGTGAAGGTGTCGGGCGTTTCGTTCATGAATCGGATCATGCCTTCGATGAGATCGTCAACATAGCAGAAACTGCGGGTTTGTGCGCCGTCGCCGTAGACCGTGATGTTCTCGTTGCGCAGGGCCTGGATGATAAAATTGGAGACAACGCGCCCATCGTTCATGGCCATTCGAGGGCCGTATGTATTGAAGATGCGGCCGACCTTGATTCGAAGCCCATGTTGCCGGTTGTAGTCGAAGAAAAGGGTTTCGGCACAACGCTTGCCTTCGTCATAGCAGGACCGGACTCCGTTGGGGTTGACGTTACCCCAGTAGCTTTCGGGTTGCGGATGTATTTTGGGATCGCCGTAGACTTCGCTGGTCGAGGCTTGGAAAATTTTGGCTTTGATTCGTTTCGCCAGCCCGAGCATGTTGATGGCACCGTGAACGCTGGTCTTGGTGGTCTGTACCGGATCGAATTGATAGTGAATGGGGGAGGCCGGACACGCGAGATTGTAGATTTCGTCAACTTCGACATAGAGCGGAAAGGTGACGTCGTGCCGAATGATTTCGAAATACGGGTTGTCGATCAGATGAAGAATGTTGCCCTTGTTGCCGGTGAAAAAATTGTCCAAACAGAGCACTTCATGCCCCATTTCGAGCAGTCGTTCGCAGAGATGCGAGCCGAGAAATCCAGAGCCTCCGGTAACAAGCACACGTTTTTTCTTCATGGCCCGAGGAATACAATGGCGCGTACCATTCGTCAATGGGCACCCGTGTTTTTCCTGTGAAGGATGGTGTTTGTTGTTGAAAAAAAAGTTGAATGGTGCAAACAGTTGGGGGAAGTTCGGAGAACGTGCGTGAATACAGAATTTTGAATAAAGCCGTATGGCAGGTAGCGATAATGAAAGTACAGGTTGTTGAGTGTCTCAGTGGAATGAAACGGGCCAAGGGATTGATTGTTGTTATTGACGTCTTCCGATCGAGCACGGTCGGCTGTTTCATCGTGAATAATGGTGCCCGGGAATATCTGGCAACTGAGCGTCTTGAATTGGCGCGCGAAATTGCTGCTGCGCGGAATGGCAAGGTGGTCGGAGAACGGGTTGATGTGCCTGTCAGGGAATTTGATTATGGCAATTCGCCGACCCTGTTTGAGAATCTGAACCTTGAGGCGGAAACGCTTGTTCACTCGACCAACGCGGGAACGCGGGGGATTGTTTTGGCCTGTGCTCAGGGGGACGAGGTGCTGACTGGTTCTTTTGTCAATGCGGCGGCAGTCGTGAAGCATATTCGCCGCAGAGAACCGGAAATCGTGACCTTGGTGGCCATGGGAACAGGTGGAACCATGCGGGCGCAGGAAGACATGATGTGCGCCATGTATATCAAGAATGAACTGGAAGCGTATCCTAACAGTTTTAAAACTCTGAAAAAGTTTTTGGCGGATGTGGATAGTTCTCGTAAGTTTTTTGATGAAGAACGACTTGATGCGCCTGAATCGGACTTTGACCTGTGTATGGATTTGGACAGGTTTGATTTTGTTTTGAAAGCCGAAGTCGTTCAGGAAGGATGTGTCCGGTTGCAGAGAATAGACAGTGATTCAGGAGAAAAGGCATAGGTATTCCCATGAGTTCTATCGTGCAGAAAGTGCTGATTGTCGATGATTCTCAGACGAATTTGGCGTTGCTTGCGCATATGTTGCGGGATGTGGGGTGCGAAGTCCTCAAGGCAGAGAGTGGAATGGAAGCCGTTTCACTGGTCAAGGAGCACGAGGTCGCCCTGATTTTGTTGGATATCCAGATGCCGGGTATGAACGGGTATGAAACCGCAGCCAAGATAAAAGACGTCAAACATGGACGGCATGTGCCGATCATCTTCATCACGGCCATATTCCAGGATGAAGATAATGTGCGGCAAGGGTATGAAACAGGAGCCGTGGATTATTTGTTTCGTCCTGTTGATATGCAGATTCTGACAAGCAAGGTGCAGGCTTTTCTCAAAATGCACGAACAAAAAGTCTTGTTGGAAGAAGCCGTGGAACTGCACCGGAAAACAGTGACGGCCTTGCAACAGGCCGAAGAGAAATATCGCTCCATTTTTGAGCGGGTGGTCGAGGGGCTTTTCCAATGCACGATGGATGGGGAATATCTGGAAGTCAATCCGGCGTTTGCGCGCATATTGGGATATATCAACGCTGAAGAACTTGTCGGGAAAACCGGACTGCATGGGGCTTTGATGGTGAATCCCGATGAGCGAAGGCTGTATGAAGCGGCACTTGAAAAACATGGGGCCGTGTCTGGATTCGAATTCCAGGCCCGTCAGAAAGACGGGAATATTATTTGGTGTTCTGAAAGTTCCCGGGTGGTGTACCAGGAGAATATGGCTCCCTTTGTCGAAGGAATTATAGAGGATATCACGGATAAGAAAACCAACGAATTGGAACTAAAACGGTTGGCTACTGTGGACAGTTTGACCGGCATCGCCAATCGTCACAAGTTTTTTGACCGGCTGGAACATGCATTGGCTCTGGCTAAACGATACGATCAGAAAGTGGCCGTGCTGTTTGTGGATTTGAATGAATTCAAAAAAGTGAATGATACGTTTGGGCATCAGATGGGGGACGATCTGTTGCGCCTGGTCGCACAACGGTTGGAAAGCCGGATTCGTGAGTCTGATACCTTGGCTCGTTTGGGTGGTGATGAATTCGGCATCCTTATCACAGGTGCTGTTGATGAGGTAGGAGCCGTTGCCATGACCCGCAGCTTGCTCGATGAAATGAACCGGCCTTTTTCCCTGTCGGGGGAGGATATCCTGATCGGAGCTACCATTGGCATGAGTTTTTACCCGGATGATGGCAAGGATTGCGTGTCACTCATCAGTCGAGCGGATGCCGCAATGTATGGTGCCAAAAAAGAGAACGAAAAATACGGGACGTTTGTGGCGTCGTTTGAAATGCCATAGCACCATAGACTTGTTTTCTTTCTTTTTGCGACGAGTCCAGTGTCAAACGGTTTACTTTCGAGTATTCTTTCGGGAGGAAATCCTCATTTGAGGCACAATGAGACGAGTCTTCATTGTACCGAAATATACCCGTGAAATTTTCCCGTTGTGCACGGTGAAAAATGCGTTTTTTCTGATGGTCTTGTGTGAACAGGACCTTTTTTTTGTTTTTTTTTGCGTGTCTTTTTTTGGGTTTTATCGTCTTTTTTTGGCCCCTGCGAAAACCCGTATTCCCCCTTTTTTTATGCCAGAATTGCCCCGTTATTAATTTTCCACTATGTCGGTTGGTCTTTCGAGAAAAAAAGAGCAATGTGCTTGACTTAGCTCTTTTTTAGAGGCATGGAACCCGGTAACCATTGAAAATTGTTTGTTTCAAGGTTTTCGCAAATTTAAAGCCAAAGGATGGGGTATGGTTTTCGACTGGCTGCATTTTGCAATCGTTCTATTTTTGCTCGGTGGGCTTGTTTTTGCCCTCGGGCCTTTACTTCTTGCAGTACTGTTTGCTCCCAAGGCGCGGGGCGGGGACATCGGGATGCCATATGAATGTGGCATGGTCCCTTACGGTAGCTCGTGGGCGAGGTGGGGGGTCTCGTATTATGTGTATGCATTGATCTTCCTCGCTTTCGACGTAGATGTTCTTTACTTGTTTCCGGTTTCCACGGCGTATGCAGATGCCGAGGGCTGGGTTCCTTTTGTAAAGGTCTTCATCTTCCTGTTCTTCCTCATACTTTCCGTCATTTATTTTTGGGCGAAAGGGGTGTTTACATGGCCGCGCAGGATTCGGTAGTTCCCAAGGAATTCTTAACGACGGGCAACCATTATGTGGAGCCGCCGCTCGTCAACCTTCAACTGACCCAAGACCTCTTCGACGTCTGTCGATCGATGTCGTTGTGGCCCATGACATTTGGACTTGCGTGTTGCGCCATCGAAATGATGGCTGCTGGCATGGCCCGGTTCGATATGGCCCGCTTTGGGGCTGAGGTTTTCAGGCCTTCGCCTCGTCAATCGGATGTCATGATTGTCGCAGGAACCGTCACCAAAAAATTGGCACCGGCTGTCGTTCGGCTTTATGAACAGATGCCCGGACCCAAGTGGGTCATCGCCATGGGCAACTGTGCCATTTCTGGAGGACCGTTCAAAATGAAGGACAACTACAACGTCATTGAAGGCGTGGATACATTGATCCCCGTTGATGTGTACGTTCCAGGATGTCCTCCTCGGCCGGAAGGGTTGCTTGAAGGGTTCTTCGAGTTGCAACGACTCATCACTGGTAAACGTTGGTGGCCTGTCGCTGCCGAGGTGGAGGGGTAATTATGTTGCAAATCCTGGAAGGCTTGGCGACGCAGTGTGTCGCCAAGCAGGACAAGGGCACGACCGGACATGTCTGGTCGATTTTCCTCGATCCAAACCAAATCGTCACAGCGGCCAAGAAGTTGTATGACGCCGAGTATTCTCTCGAAGACATCTTTGCATTGGATGTTCAAGAGGGATTTTTGGTGTTGTACCATTTCAATCGATGGTCCGTGGATGAACGTGTTGTTCTCCGTGTGTTGGTCCCCAGGGACAACGCAGTCGTGCCATCTATCGCTTCGGTTTTTCAAGGGGCCGAATGGCATGAACGGGAGACCCGTGATTTTCACGGAATCACCTTTGACGGAAATCCCAACTTTGTTCCGCTTCTGATGACGGTTGAGGATGTGGATTTTCACCCACTGGTCAAGACCGACAAGAAGCGGAAGTCCATCAAGGATCTTTTGACGCTTGGGGACATCGTGTCATGTTCCAAGGTCGTGGAAGAGTTGTTTGCTGAAGCGGAGGTCGTGGAGGCCTCCGATGCGTAGGCCGGGGCAACCGGTCGGTATATAAAACCGGACTGAGAGTGTATGTCGGCTTACCAAAATTTAGAGCAAATGAAGGGTGATTTCTATACCCAGAAGTTTGAGGCCGGGAAGCAGGACGGAACTTTGATCATCAATTTAGGCCCGCAGCATCCATCAACGCATGGTGTGTTACGAGTCGTGGTCGAAGTGGACGGTGAATACATCGTTCGTGCCGAACCCGTATTGGGTTACCTGCACCGCATGCATGAGAAAATGGGCGAAACCCAAACCTGGGGTGGTTACATCCCCAACATGGGACGCGTTGACTACGGACACGCCATGGCCTGGAATTGGGCCTACGTGGGCGCAGTCGAAAAACTGATGGGCATTGAGGTGCCGGAAAGAGCGGAATATCTGCGGGTCATCATGACCGAGTTCAACCGCTTGACCTCCCACTTGTTGTGGTGGGGTGCCTACATCCTCGACCTTGGAGCGTTTACTCCCATTCTGTACGCATTCGAAGATCGCGAAATGATATTGGACATCCTGCAGAGGCCTACGGCTTCCAGGTTGACCTATTCCAATTTCCGCGTCGGCGGCGTGCAAATGGACATGGACGACAAGTGTATCGAGTTGATCAAGGCGTTTATTCCGCATTTCAGGGAAAGACTGCCCATGTACCGTGATCTCGTCACTGATAACCTTATTTTGCGCAGGCGCATTGAGGGAGTCGGTATCATGGACCAGGATATGTGCCGCCGGTATGGCTGTACAGGGCCTGTGGTTCGTGGTGCTGGTATTCCGTATGATCTGCGTAAGGACGAACCGTATTCCGTATACGATCGTTTTGATTTCGATATCCCCACGCAGGATTCAGCCTGTTCGGCCGGACGGTATCATGTCCGTTTGGATGAGATGGAGCAATCCATGCGTATTATCGAACAGGCCCTTGAGCAGTTGGATTCCGCCGAAGGCGGCCACATCATCAAGAAAGCACCGAAACCGGCCATGAAACCGCCTGTGGGTGAAGCGTATTTCGCCGTTGAAGGTGGTCGTGGTAAAATCGGTGTGTATGTTGTTTCCGATGGAACCAAGGTCCCGTATCGCGTCAAATTGCGCGCACCGGGCTTTTCCAATTTGAGTGCGTTTGCCGAGGCTGCAACAGGAACTATCCTGGCCGATGCAATTGCCATCTTGGGAAGTCTGGACCTGATTATTCCAGAAATAGACAGGTAGGGGGGATTCAATGAACGTATTCTTACAGAACCTGATACCGCTGATTATTGCCTTGATCGGAGCCATGATCTGGCTGGCGTTCAACGCACTGATATTGGTGTACTGCGAACGAAAATTCGCGGGCCATATTCAGCGCAGACCCGGACCGTTTGAAGTGGGTCCGCATGGTATTCTTCAGCCGCTTATAGATGGCGTAAAATTGATGGGCAAACAGCTCGTGAGGCCAGACAACGCGGATCCAGTCTTGTATTGGCTGGCTCCGATTCTGTCCATGCTTCCGGTCCTTTTGCTGTATATGCCCATTCCCTATGGTCCCGTGCTGACTGGAATGGAAGTCAACCTCGGTTTGTTGTTGATCCTGGCTTTTTCCAGTTTTAACGGCCTCGCCGTTATTCTGGCTGGTTGGGCATCCAACAACAAATGGGGCGTTCTCGGTGCAGCTCGTGCCGTGTCGCAGACCGTTGCGTATGAGATTCCGCTGTTGCTGACAGTGTTGACCATTTCTTTCATGACCGGAACGTTGAACCTGACAGAGATTACCGCTTTGCAGGCCGGACATATCGGACATTGGTTTATCTGGAAGCAACCGTTGGCGTTTCTCGTCTTCCTGATCGCGATGTTTGGTGAGACCAACCGTGCTCCGTTCGATTTGGCTGAAGCCGAGTCCGAACTCACTGCCGGGTTCCACACCGAATACTCCTCCATGGGATTTGGCCTCTTCTTCATGGCTGAATATGGGTACATGGTCGTCATGTGCTCCCTGTGTACCGTCCTGTTTCTGGGCGGATTCCACGGGCCTATCCCCGGAGTTGAAGGATGGTGGTGGATGCTCGCCAAGACATACGGCTTGCTGTTCGTCATGATCTGGGCTCGGTGGACCTTCCCCCGTGTTCGGTTCGATCAATTGCTGAACATCAACTGGAAATGGTTGCTGCCGTTGGCCACATTCAATCTGTTGGCCACTGCGCTGATCATCAAGCTGTAGGGTGTAACTATGGGTAAATTCAGAGAAAATGTTATACAGCCAATTCTCGATTGCTGGAGTTTGATTGTTGGACTCAAAATCACGGGCAAGTTTTTTTGCAAGCCCTTGGTGACAGTCCACTATCCTCGCCAGGTCATTGATAGCGAGAATTTGAGGACATATGGGGGGCATGTCGAGTTGATCGGCAAGCCCAAGGACCCGGCCACGCCCAAATGCATTTCATGCATGATGTGCGTGACCAACTGCCCGAGCAATTGTTTGAAAGTCGTCAAGCAAAAGGCTCCCAAGCCGACGCCCGAGCAGGAGGCGGCCATGGCGGCTGCCAAGGAAGCCGGTGAAAAGGTTGTCAAACCGAAGGCTCCCAAAAATCCGTTAAAGTTTACGTATGATTATTCGAAGTGTTCCTTGTGTGGCACATGTATTGATAATTGTCCGGCCAAGGCGTTGCAGTATTCCAACAACATGTATTGGGTCGTGACCTCTCGTAAAGAGTTGGAAATCGATCTTCTCGCCAGGCTCAAAGAGCAGGCCACGGAATTATCCGCTCCGGCTCCCAAAACCGAGGCGAAATCCGCCGCGGCAGAGAAGGAGGCGTAATATGGAAATTATGGCAAAAGTGGCGTTTTGCGTCTATACGCTCATCATCTTGGGCGGGGCCATTGTCGCCGTCACGAGCAGCAGTCTGGTTCGCGCCTTGGTGGGACTGATTACCACCCTGGTTGGCGTGGCTGGAATGTATCTGTTGCTGGCGTCGCCCTTCATGGCCTTCATGCAACTCCTTATCTATGTCGGTGCAGTCAGTGTCCTGATCTTCTTCGCGGTCATGTTGACCCGGGCGGAGTTAGGCGGTGATGAAGCCGGGAAAGTGCCAATGAAGACATATGTCTATGGCTTGGCGGCAACCATGACTCCAGCGGCCATTCTTGGCTGGCTGGTCATGACTCGGCCTGTACAGTCCATCGCCATTCCCACAGAAGTCGCCATCAAGGACCTCGGTCACGGATTGCTCGAATCCTACTTCCTGCCTTTTGAGTTGATTTCGGTCATTCTCATGGTGGCAATGTCTGGAGCAGTCCTTTTGACATGGGAAAAAAGGGGGAAAAAATAAATGAGTGCTTTGACCCTCTATCAACTTGTTGCATTGATACTCCTGTGTGCCGGGCTGTTTGGTCTGACGCAGCGCAGGAGTCTCGTTGGTATGCTGATTTCGGTGGAACTCATGCTCAATGGCGCAGGGCTGTCCATGGTGGCAGCGGCGCAACTGACTGAATTCAGCGCTGTTCTGGGGCAGCTCGGCACCCTGTTTATCATGGGGCTTGCCGCAGCCGAGGCCACGTTGGTCCTTGCGATCATTGTGGTTGTTGCACGGCGATTCAAATCCGCCAGAACCAGTGACATCACTACATTGAAGGAATAGCTATGGAAGGCGTAACTATATATAGTCAAATTCTTCTGCCAGTGGTGATCACTCTGCTTGTGCCGCTTTTCATCTATCTCGGTCGAGGTGATGAAAACAGGCGCGAGGCCATGAGTTTCATTGGCGCGTTTTTGACATTCGGATCGGTGCTGTGGATGGCACCGAAAGTTCTGGGCGGACAGGTGTTGTACTACAAAGTCACCACCATTATGCCCGGTATAACAATAGCGTTTGCGGCCGATGGGTTGAGCATGGTTTTTGCTCTGATCGCGCCGTTTCTCTGGTTTTTAGTCACCAGTTATAACATTGGATACATGCGGGGACTGAATGAACATGCGCAAACCAGATATTATATCTGTTTTGCTGTGGCCATTTTTGGTGCTGTTGGTGTGGCTTTGTCCGCCAACGTCTTTACTTTGTATCTTTTTTACGAAGTCATCACTGTGTTCACCTACCCGCTTGTGTATCATCACGAGGACCAAGCAGCCAAGATCGGTGCCCGAAAGTACATCGTGTACTTGATGGGAACGTCCAAGCTCTTCCTGCTTCCGGCCATGATTTTGACCTATGTGTTGGTTGGAAATCTCGACTTCAATCTTGGGGATATCCAACACGGCATGTTCTCGGCGGAAGTGATCGCCGAACATCCCAGGTTGGTCGCCCTGACCTACTGGCTGTTTATTTTCGGTATTGGCAAGGCGGCGCTCATGCCGTTCCACAACTGGCTTCCTTCAGCCATGGTCGCACCGACTCCGGTATCGGCCTTGTTGCACGCGGTGGCCGTTGTTAAGGCCGGTGTCTTTTGTGTGTGCCGTATCGTGCTTTCGGCTTTCGGTACCAAGACCGCTGCCATGCTGACCATGAGTCAGATTTATGTTGGTGCTCCCGGTACCTGGCTCGGTGATTTGAGCATCGGATTGGGAACAGCCTATATTGCAGGCTTCACCCTGACGGTGGCTTCATTTATCGCCCTGACAAAAGACGATATCAAGGCTCGGTTGGCCTATTCGACAGTCGCTCAATTGTCCTATGTCGTTATCGGTGTCACCATGTTGGTGGATTCGGCGGTTCAAGGTGGTGTCATGCACATCGCTCACCACGCCTTTTCCAAGATCACACTCTTTATGGCTGCCGGTGCCATTTTTGTTGCCGCTGGCCTGAAGAAGATCAGCCTCATGGATGGGTTGGGACGCAGAATGCCGCTGACATTTGGCGCATTCGGTATCGCTTCTATCTCAATGATAGGTATGCCGCCCGTGTGTGGATTTGTCTCCAAATGGTATTTGATCAACGGTACGCTTGATGCGCATCAATGGCCGTTACTCGTCGCACTGCTGCTCAGTACGGCGCTCAACGCCGGGTATTTTGTGCCTATCATCTATCGTGCCTTTTTCAAGGCTCCCAAACCGGAGGCTAATATCGGGCAGTACAGTGAGCCAGCAATGACGATGGTCGTCCCGTTGTGTGTCACGGCATTCATCTCGGTGTTCTTGGGTCTGTACCCGCAGACATTCCTGAACTTCGTCAACGTTCTCGGCAAGTTCTAGGGGGAATGATATGAGTCAAAAAGGTTTGGGCGGATTACTCGCCAAATGGAGAGACAACTGGAAAGCGTGGAGAATCATTTTCTTCGTGACGCTGGGAGTACTGCTCGTACTCAATATTCCATTTGTCACACATCACCCGCACTTTGGTCTTGATAAGTACCCCGGATTCTTTGCCGGATTCGGACTTATCGTCGGGCTGGCCATGGTCATCCTCATGAAGAAGGTGGTCCAGCCGTTTATTGCCAGGAAGGAGGATTACTATGGAGACTAGTTTCTTTATCCATCCCTCCATGGCCTTCCTCGCACTGGCTATCATCGTTCCCTTTGTGCCTTCGGCATTGTGGATGAACAAGGCGTTTCGCGGCACGCTGGCATTGCTGGCTCCGCTTATTGCCTTGTATTCCATATTCACGGTGGCACCCGGGACATATTGTGCTTTGGAATATCTGGATCAGGCTCTGGTGTTCGGGCGTGTGGACAAATTGTCCATCGTCTTTGGCCAGGTCTTTTCCGTCATTGCATTCATTGGTGCCATCTACGGAATGCACGTTGAAGACAGAGGCCACTATGTGTGTGCGTCATTGTACGTCGCCGGTGGTTTCGGTTGCGTGTTTGCCGGGGATTTGCTGACGGTCTTCCTGTTCTGGGAACTGATGTCCATCGGCTCCACATTCCTGATCTGGCAGGCTCGGACCAAAGAGTCCGTGGGTGCCGGATTCAGGTACTTCATGTACCACACCGTTGGCGGGTTGTTCCTGCTCGGCGGGTTGTTGCTGAAGTACAAGGTGACCGGAAACTTCGATTTCATCGCGGTGGATCCTGCTGGTGCCCAGTTGCACGATTGGTTGATCCTGACTGGTTTCTGCGTCAACGCGGCGGTCGTGCCGTTACACGCTTGGTTGCCTGACGCTTACCCTCGCGCATCGGTCGCGGGTGCGGTGTACATGTGCGCCTTTACGACCAAAACAGCGGTGTATGTGTTGGCCCGTGGCTTCGCCGGATGGGAAGTCCTCGCGATCGCCGGTACCTGCATGGCTGTGTATGGTGTTTTGTACGCGTGCATGGAAAACAACGCTCGACGGATTCTGTCCTACCACATTGTTTCCCAGGTGGGATACATGGTGGCGGGTATCGGCATCGGTACGGCCATGACGCTCAACGGCGCAGTGGCTCACGCATATGCCCACATCCTGTATAAGGGGTTGTTGTTCATGGGCACCGGCGCGATTCTGTATTCCGTCGGAACTGCCAAGTTGGATAAGCTGGGCGGGCTGGCATACAAGCTGCCTTGGGTCATGGTTCTGTACATGATCGCAGCCTTGTCCATCTCTGGTATGCCGCTGTTCAACGGATTCATTTCGAAAACCATGACCATTGCTGGTGCGGCTGAGGCCCATCGCACATTCTTGGCGCTCGGAATGGAAATCGCCGCCGTCGGTACGTTTATCTCAGTTGGCATCAAGCTCCCGTACTTCGCGTTCTGGGGCGGTAAAAAAGAATATGTGGGCGAAGTGAAACCTTTGCCTGTAAATATGTATGTTGGCATGGCCATTTGTGGGTTGTTGTGTATTGCTCAGGGCGTCTATCCCAATATGTTGTATCAATATCTGCCGTACACGGTGGAACACGCATTTGTGCCATGGACACTGGACAAGGTCATCAACTCCGGTCTGTTGCTCGGTTTCTCCGGCCTGGCCTTCTATCTGACTCGTGAGATCATCACTCCTCATGCAAAGCTCAATTTGGATTTCGATATTTTCTATCGCCTTATTGGGACATCATTGATGCGCGCTGTTTGTTGGCCTGTTTCAAAGGTCGATGACGTGTGGACCGAGGTATATAATACCGTTGGTCTTCGTTCGCTTATCGGTATGGGGAATGGCACTTCCTGGTTTGACAAGAAGGGTATTGATACGGTGGTGGACGGCAGTGCATATACTGTCAGGAATATCGGCAGGGCAGGGGCGAAAGTCCAGAATGCCCATTTGCAGGATTACCTGGCTTTGGCAGCCGTTCTCGGCTTGGGCATTTTCGCCCTGGTTTGGTACTTCGGCTAAGCCGGACAATCTAAGGAGAGCGAGTTTTGGACTTCGGATATCCGGTTCTTACAACATTGATAGCATTCCCGCTGGTCGCGGCATGTGGACTCTTCTTCCTGCGGTCGCCGCAGGTCGTGCGCTACTACACAATGGCAGCGTCGATCATAGAGTGTCTGCTGGCCATCCCTTTGACCGGCTTTACAATGAACGCTGAATTTCAGTTCGTCGAGAAAATCGACTGGGTCCACAAATGGGGACTCCAGTATTACCTCGGCATCGACGGAATCAGCATACTTATGGTCCTGCTGACCATCGTGGTTTTGCCACTGTGCGTCATGTGTTCATGGACCTACATCGGCAAACGAGAGAAGGAATTCCATTTCTGTTTGCTGATCATGACTTCGGCTGTCCTTGGCGTCTTTTGCGCTTTGGATTTGGTCCTGTTTTACGTTTTCTGGGAAGCCATGCTTATCCCCATGTACCTGCTGATTGCAGTTTGGGGTGGCGATGATCGTCGATACGCATCGCTCAAGTTCTTCCTGTATACGTTGGCAGGGTCCACGCTGTTGTTGGCGGCCATCGTGGCCTTCAGGATCACCGGTGGAACCTTCTCCATACCGGAACTCATGCAAATGAACTTCAGCTTCCGCTTCCAGTTCTGGACCTTCCTCGCAATGGCTTTGGCCTTTGCCATCAAGGTTCCCATGTTCCCGTTCCATACATGGTTGCCCGCAGCGCACGTTCAGGCGCCTGCGGCTGGTTCTGTTATTCTGGCTGCGGTTTTGTTGAAGATGGGAACCTATGGTTTCCTCCGCTTCTGCCTGCCGCTGGCTCCGGCTGCAAGTGAGTACTTCGCCCCGATGATGATCGCGATTTCCATCGTATCCATTCTCTATGGCGGTGCCATTGCACTGGGACAATCGGACATCAAGAAATTGGTTGCCTATTCGTCTGTGGCCCATATGGGCTTCGTGACGTTGGGCATTTTCCTGTTCAACATGCAGGGCGCTCAAGGTGCACTGCTTCAGATGTTGAATCACGGTATTGTCACCGGCGCACTCTTTATGTTGATCGGTGCTGTGTACGAACGCAGTCATAGCCGCGAGATTACAGACAACCTCGGGTTGGGCAAATATTTGCCTGCCTTCATGTTCTTCTGGGGCTTTATGGCCATGGCGTCATTCGGTTTCCCCGGAACCAACGGGTTTGTCGGTGAAATGTTGGTGCTGACAGGTGCCTTCAAATCATCCGTTATCATCGGTTTTTGCTGTATTCCTGGTGCATTGTTGGCAGCCGCGTACATGTTCCGCGTGAGTTTGAAGATGGCTTGGGGCCGACCGAGTTCAGCCAAGACATGGCGTGATCTCAATGCCCGTGAGTGGATCATGTTGACCATTCCCGCTGTTTTCGTTCTCTGGATCGGACTGGCTCCTGCGCCGTTTTACAAGATCATCGATCCTTCAATTGAAAAATTGTTGAACGATTTCGACAAGCGCAAGGTCGCCTCAATCGAAGTCGAGCAACCGTTGCAAACTGCCGCCGCTGACGTTTTGAACGTTATAGCGGGCAAGAAATAGGGGGATTGAGAACGTGAACTTCCATATCACAACGCTTGTCCCGGAACTGTTCTTCTTCTGCCTTGTGTTGGTTCTCATGATCCAGTCACTTGGCAGCAGAGAGTGGCAACCACCAGTTGAAAAATGGCTTCCTTTTGGGGCTGGACTGGCCTTCTTTGTCGCGATTACAGGGTTTGCCTTGCAAGGAACCATGTTTTGGGGTGTCTATAAAGTTGACATGATGTCCCAGTTCTTCAAGATCGCCATCGCCTTTGGTTTCTATGTGACGGTGCTCAATACGTCGCGTCAGCCAACGCTGGAAGACGGAAAACGGGCCGACTATTATATGTTGCTCGGATTCTCCACTTTCGGGTTGATGCTGCTGTCGTCAGCCGTTGAATTGATTACCATTTACCTGGCTTTGGAGCTGGCTTCCTATTCGATGTATGCGGTCATCCCGCTGCGGGCCAAGTCAAAAGGTGCGGCCGAAGCAGGCGTCAAGTACGTCCTGTTCGGTGCTGTGTCCACGGCCTTGGCTTTGTATGGTTTGTCCTACATCATGGCATCCCAGCACACGACGCATATTGCTGAACTCATGAACAAATCCTGGTCCTTTGCGGATCAGCCCATGGCCGTTGTCGGTCTGACGCTGTTTCTGACCGGAATGTTCTTTAAATTGGCTTTGTTCCCGTTCCACTTCTGGTGCCCGGATGTCTATCAGGGAGCCAGTAATGAAACCGCCGCTTTTGTGGCAACCATGCCCAAGATGGGCGCCATTGTCGTTTTGTGTCGACTTGCCGTGTTGTTGAAGCCCGGATTGGAAATCACCACGATCATCGCGATTCTTGGTGCATTGTCCATGACGTTCGGCAACCTTTCGGCCTTGGCTCAGACGGATTTGAAGCGACTGCTTGGATTCTCGTCAGTGGCACATGCCGGATATATCATGGTCGGTCTGGTCAGCGGAACTCCCGAAGGAGTGAGTGCTGCCGCCTTTTATGGCTTGGCCTACCTGCTCATGAACCTGCTGTTGTTCTGGATCGTGAGTCGTATAGCTGTTGATGGACGGAATTTGCATTTGAAGGACCTGAACGGTCTGTACAAAAAAGCCCCGGTCCTTGCATTTTCGCTTGCGATCGGAGCCTTTGCCCTTGTCGGTCTTCCACCGACGATGGGGTTCATGGGCAAGTTCTTCCTGATTACCTCTGCATGGGATCATGGATATAATTGGTTGGTCATCACCCTGGTGTTGAACTCCGCCATCGCCATCTATTACTATCTTGGACTGTTCCGTCACGCCTTTACTGAAGAAAAGGCTCCTGCGGATGTTCCGGCTCCGGATACAAGTTGGTTTGCATCTGCGGGTGCTGGCATGTTGGCAGCGGCCGTGTTGCTTATTGGCATCATTCCGGCTCCTTTGTTCAACTTTGCCATGACAGCTGGTGAAAGCCTGTACGGCATTGTCTCAGGTGGTGGACATTAGTCCTTCATTCTGAAAAATGATGAAACCTGCCCGGTTCAGCCTTGTGCTGAACCGGGCTTTTTTCGTTGGTGCCCCCTGAAAGTCGGTGAGGTTTCACATAAAAAAGGGGGTTTGGCTGCTCTACTTTTCGCCCCGGTGCTTTTTGTCTCACCGGGAGAAAACACCTCGTTTGTACTTGAATGGGAGCAGGTCGCCATGGGTGATTGATTGTGAAGGGTGGTTTGGGGTATACTTTCCCGGTGGTGTCTTTGATTGCGCGATGCCCGTGGGTGTCACAGAATGGAGAGCGTCGTTTTTCGAGAAGAAAAATGGTGATATTTTAAGGAGTTATTTGAAAAGACGGACAATGTGCTGAAATAATGGGTGTGGCTGTCCTTTTGGAATGGGTTTTGTATTAATTCCTGTTTGGCAAAAGAGAGACAGCCGACTGCAACCATTCTGAAAACAAGGGAAAGAGGCAATGTCATGAAAAAGGGTCATACTTCACCATTCAATCTGTCCATGTTTCGAGCTGCCGGGCAGAAAGTGTGGAGTTCCTTGACAGACCTGTTACCGATTCTTTTGGTGATTGCTTTTTTTCAGATCGTTGTGCTCAAACAACCGTTGCCTGATCTCGGTCGTGTTGCCTTCGGTGGAGTGCTTGTCGTTCTCGGCCTGACTTTTTTTGTCCAGGGATTGGAAATGGGGCTGTTCCCCATTGGCGAGGCCATGGCCCGTGCGTTGGCGCGTAAGGGAAGTCTGTTCTGGTTGTTGGTTTTTGCCTTCGCTTTGGGCTTTTCAACGACAGTGGCTGAACCGGCGTTGATCGCAGTCGCAGCCGAAGCCGCCAATATCGCTGCTCAGGCAGACCTCATTGTGTCCAATCAGGCCGCTATCAATCAATACGCGTTGGGTTTGCGGTATTCCGTGGCTGTTTCCGTGGGGATCGCCATCCTTATCGGGGTGTTACGAATACTTCGGGGGTGGCCGGTCCATTATTTGATTATCGGTGGATATGTGTTGGTCATGCTCATGACATTGATTGCTCCGAAGGAAATCGTGGGTATCGCCTATGACGCCGGAGGAGTCACGACATCGACCGTGACTGTGCCTCTGGTTGCGGCGCTTGGTGTCGGCCTCGCCTCCATTATTAAAGGCCGCAGTCCGTTGGTTGACGGGTTCGGACTGATCGCATTTGCGTCATTGCTTCCCATGATTTTTGTCATGGGATACGGATTGATCCTTTTTGGGTAGGTGGAGCTATGTGGTTTATCAGCACCTTTTGGGAGACATTGCTTGCCACATTTCGTGACATTCTTCCCATCCTTGGATTGATTGTCTGTTTCCAATTGGGAGTCCTGCGGCAGCCCATTCCCCACCTTCCGCGACTGGTGGTGGGTGGTGTTTATGTTGTGATCGGACTGACCTTGTTTCTCCTCGGACTGGAGATGGCTTTGTTCCCGGTGGGGAAAATGATGGCATTTCAGCTTTCGGATTTGTCCTTTATCGCTCCGGATGGAGACCTGAGCGCATTGACCCGGTGGACGTCCTATGGATGGGTGTATCTTTTTGCCGCCATGATCGGATTTTCGACCACCATCGCCGAGCCATCGCTTTTGGCCGTCGCAATAAAGGCCCACGAAGTTTCTGGTGGGGTTATCAGTCAGTGGGGACTGCGGATTGCCGTGGCCGTGGGGGTGGCTGTCGGTATCGCACTGGGCACGTTTCGAATCGTGACCGGAACCCCTTTATATATGTATATTTTGGCAGGATATGTCATTGTTATCATTCAAACCTTTGTCGCGCCGAAAAAGATTATCGCCTTGGCATATGATTCCGGTGGGGTGACAACATCCACAGTGACCGTGCCATTGGTCGCGGCTCTGGGGCTGGGGCTGGCCGAAGCGGTCCCGGGCAGGAATCCGGTGTTGGACGGATTCGGTCTGATCGCGTTTGCCAGTCTGTTTCCAATCATAAGCGTTATGGGATATGCCCAGTATACCGAGTGGGCAGCGCGTCGAAAGAAGCACTAAGATCAGGAGAAGGGCATGAAATTCAAACTCATTCTTGCATCAGTCAAGACGCATATAACAGATGCCGTGGTTGATGCTGCAAAAGAGGTCGGAGCCACCGGGGCGACCATTATTACCGCCCGCGGCACGGGAATGCGTGAAGCGCATACGTTTTTTGGGCTGACGCTGGAGGATCAGACGGACATCGTGATGTTTCTGTTGGAGGAACACACGGTCAAACCCGTCTTGAAGGCGATTGAATCCGCTGGTCGTTTTCACGAACCGGGGACGGGAATCGCTTTTGTGCTGCCGGTCGAGGATGTCATTGGCATGGAAAGTCAGATCGAGCGGTTCAAGGAAAAAGTGCGGGATACCTATTTTTAAGGCCGGACGGATGTCGGGTGAAGCGAGGAAGATGCAATGACGCAATCAATAGTACGAGTCAGGGATATCATGCAGTCGGACATCCTGAGCATTGACGGCATGGCCTCGGCCACGGATGCCGCTCGGATGATGCGAGAGCACAAGGCCACGGAGTTGCTTGTGAACAAACGTCATGAAGACGACGCATGGGCCATCGTGACCATCATGGATTTGGTCAAGGACGTGATTGTTCCCGGTCGGGACGGAGAGTCGGTCAGCGTGTACGAAATCATGACAAAGCCGGTAGTGACGGTGCCCGCGACCATGGATGTTCGGTATGCCGTTCGATTGATTCATCGTATGGGAGTACATCGTGCGCCGGTGGAACACATGGGAGAAATCATCGGGATGGTGACGCTTTCGTCGCTTATTCTTGATAGTCATGTGCTGTAACGGGGATTCTGCATTGAAGGTCTCTGGACAACCGTGTCTCAGGGACGCTCTTGAAACAAGAGAGGAACATCATGTGGGCTTTTTATTCCGCATTTCAGGCTGCTTTGGATTTATGGCGCAAATGCCCGGCCTGTGGAAAGGTCCAGAAAGTGCCATTGAGTGATAAGGGGAAAACCGTTCAGTGCTGCAAATGCAAGGCGTCCATTCCGCCACCGAAGGACCGGTTGTGAGCGGGATTTTCGTTGATGTGCTCTTGCCTTGATCCCTGGGGATGCGTATCTTCTGAAAAGAAGGATGTGAAACTATGCATGAAGCGAGTTTGGGCGGAACACTCCGCGATTATTTGAGCGGCGAAGACATTGACGAAACCACCTTTGAGGAGTTTCGGCAGTTGTTGGCACAGTTACTGGTTGAAGAAAAAGGCTATCCCAAGGAACGTCTCAAGGCCAAAGTCCCCTTGACGTATTCTGTGGATGGCGAAGATTTTGAGCGACCAATTGATTATGTCGTGTACGATGCGCAGGGCACACCTATTTTCATCATTCTGTTCTGTGCCGGAGATGTCGTGACATTCGAGCGTGAAACCGTCTGCGCGGCCCGGCTTATTGACGGTGGTCCGGTCCCGTTTGCCCTGGTGACTGATACCATGGAGGCATCCCTGCTGGACGTGAAAAGCGGGGATTGTCTGGCCCGTGGCATGAAGGCCGTGCCAGAATATGCCGAGTTGCAGCGAATGGTGGACTCGGTCGAAATGGCTCCCCTGACCGACGAGCAACGGGAAAAGCAGACCCGCGTTTTTCATACGTATTGCGGATTCATTTATGGCACCTGTTGCAGTGAGTCGTGCTCGCTTCCACCAAATCCGCTCAAGAAATAAGTTCGGTTTCACACCGTTTTTTGAATAAAAAATGTCACGCCATGTCCATGAGACAGGGCGTGACATTTGTTGTGTGGTTGCAAAGAATGAGTTTGGATCGCTTCGTTCAACAATCCACAAAGACAATGCAGTCTTCAGGGCATGAATTCATGATGTCCCGGACTTCTTCTTCAGTCACTTTGGAACGGCAGACATACGGCATGTTGAGGTCGTCATCCCATTCAAAGACATCAGGGTTCATCTCGATACATCCCTGACACAGGCGGCAATCGCCCAACTCAATGGCTATTTCACGATGCTTGGTACAGGTCTTTTCTTGTGTCATAAGTTGAGAATAATTCCTGTTTGATCATTTGGCAAGGGGAAAGATCGTGATTTTTGTGAGGATCTTCCGAGCTAGACGTTGAATCTGAATTCAATGATGTCGCCATCCTGAACGATATATTCCTTGCCTTCCAGACGGGCTTTCCCTGCATCCTTGACGGCCTTGAAGCTTCCCAATTGGATAAAATCGTCATACCCGATGACCTCTGCACGAATAAAGCCTTTTTCAAAATCGGTGTGGATGACCCCGGCTGCCTGGGGGGCGGTTGAGCCGATGCGCACTGGCCATGTGCGGCATTCGTCTTCCCCGGCCGTCAAAAAGGAGATGAGACCGAGCAGGTGATATGTCTTGTTGATAACCTTGTCCAATGCGGATTGTGAGAGACCCAGGTCATTCAGGAAGAGGGCCTTTTCTTCTGGATCATCGATTTCTGCCAGTTCTCGTTCGAGTTTGGCAGAGACCGCGATGTGACTCATGCCAGCGGTTTCTTGTGGAAGCTGTATGGATGTTTCATCCCCTTCGGGACAGTTCCAGACATACAGGATCGGGCGGGCGGAGAGGAATTTATACCCTTTGAGTTCGGGAAGAGCCGCCAGAGTCTCATCTGTCCTGAGCGGGTGCTCTGCTTCCAGCGTCGCAAGAGCGCGTTGCAACGCATTTTGTTCCTTGGGATCGACCAACGCCTTGTTCTTTTTCTCATCGGTGGCGAGTTTTTCGAGCCGTTTTTCAATGACCGCCATATCCGTGATCATCATGTCGGCTTCAATGGCCTGCCATTGTTCATGTGGGTCGTTCATGCCGGAAAACGCATCCAGAACACCGATGAAACAGTCATAGGGTCGGACTTCATTAAGAACTCGGTCGCCGAGACCGGCACTTTTACCGCCGCCACCCGGAATATCGAGGTATTCGATTTCGCTGTACGTGATTTTTTTGGGAGAGAAGAGTGCAATGAGCGGGTCAAGTCGGGGGTCCGGGACTTTTATCATGGCGCGGTTGCCAGCGGCTGTGGCATCCGGTCCGGCCAATGCCGCGAAAAGATCTGTTTTTCCTGCACCGGAAAATCCGAAAAGTGCTGTTTTCATGGTTTTCTCCCTTCATCGATATCGTGTTGTGCGTGGAGCCTATCAGTATTTGGACTGATTGCAAAATAGGTAATGAGTTTGAAAGATTGAAGCCAACGCGGTTTTCCTCTACATTCTCGGATATGGACAGACGGAAGAACATCTTTCTTATCGGGCCAAGGGCCTGTGGCAAGACCAGCGTGGGGCGGCGGCTCGCAGCACGGCTCAACAGTGAATTTGTGGACACCGACCACGCACTGGTGCAATCAGTTGGTTGCGAAATCGAACAATACGTCGCTCTTAACGGATGGGAGGCCTTTCGTGAACGGGAGGCGGCCATACTGGCGCGGGAATCCGAGCCGGGTGGCCGGGTGATCGGTTGCGGCGGCGGGATCGTGTTGAAACCGGAGAATCGGACGATTTTGCGAACAGGGATAGTGATCTATCTCAAGGTGGACCCTGTCGAGCTGGTTCGTCGATTGCGTCGTGATCCCAATACCGGACAGCGGCCATCCTTGACAGGGCAGGGGCTCACGGCCGAAGTGGAGACGGTGTTGGCTCAACGGGCACCATTATATGAGTCGTGTGCCGACTATGTTGTCAGTGCGGCGAGTGTGGCCAGTGTGGTCGAGAATATTCTGGCCAGACTTGAGCGAAGTCCCGGTCTTTTTGACAGGATATGCTGACAGGCATATACAGATAGGTATCCATGCGCGCTAAACTCTTTTCCCCATACTGGTTGCCGGTGTGGTTCTTTGGCGGAACCATTCTCATCGGTGCGTTTGTTTTGCATCTTGATGTGAGTCATCCGGGTGGGCCTTTGTCCTTTGTGGACGCATTGTTCACGGCCACGTCCGCCATGTGTGTCACCGGATTGGCCGTGGTCGATACCGGATCGTATTTTTCAACCCTTGGATTGGACGTGTTGTTGGTCCTGATTCAGCTTGGTGGTTTGGGGATCATGACCTTTACTACCCTGATTATTCACCTGCTCGGCAAGCGGGTGTCGCTCAATGACCGTCTTGCTGTCGGGCAAAGCCTGTTGCGTGATCCCTCTTTTAGCCTGCCCAGATTCCTGGCCCGGGTCGTCTGGTGGACGTTCTTTTTCGAGGGGTGCGGTGCCTTGGCCCTATGGCTTATGGACCCGGTCGGGTTTGCCCCGTATTCTGCGATATTTCATTCCATCTCAGCCTTTTGCAATGCCGGTTTTTCCCTGTATCCCGATAGCCTCACCCAGTGGGCCGGACATGGTGGGGTGAATCTGGTATTCATGATTCTCATCACGGCTGGTGGGCTTGGTTTTTATGTGCTCATCGAGTGTGCGTCCTATTGTCGGAAATTGGCGGTCAGGATGACACACAAGCATCGCGCCATGCCCCGGCTGAGTTGGCATTCGTCCATTGTTCTGAAAACCTCGGCATTTCTGGTCCTTTTGGGTGCCGTGGTCATCTTCTTTGCCGAGGGTGCTGCCGGGAATGCCCCGGGGGCGTTGTCCGAACGGGTGTGGACCGCATTGTTTCAGTCAGTGACCTGCCGGACCGCCGGATTCAATACGGTGGATATTGGGAACATGGCGAATGTCTCGTTGATTTTCATGATGTTTCTCATGCTTATCGGAGGATCGCCCGGATCGTGTGCCGGGGGGATAAAGACCACGACATTCCGCGCGTTGTGCGGATTTGTCTGGGCACAGTTTCGGGGGCGCGAACAGGTCCAGCTCGGACGGTTTGCCCTGACGCAGGGGGCATTGAACAAGGTGGTCTCCCTGACGACCATGACGTTTATTTTGGTCGGAGTGGGGACGCTGGTCCTGACTGCGTTGGAAAGCGGGGACAGTTCCTACCTCATGGCCCGGGAAGAGTTTATCGTGAATTTGTTTGAAACGATTTCCGCGTATGGAACCGTTGGCCTGTCCACCGGGGTGACGTCGTCACTGGACACTCTGGAAAAAATGACGGTCATCGTGCTCATGTTTGTCGGGCGATTGGGACCGGTGTGGCTGTTGTCCGCATTGCAGAGTTGGCAGGCTGAACGTCGGTACAAGGTCCCGACCGGGAATTTACCGTTTGGATAGAATGTGAAGGAGAAGATCATGTCGGAGACAAAGGAAGTCGGTGTTATCGGGCTTGGCAAATTCGGATTGGCTTTGGCCAAGGCTCTGACCGATTTGGGGCATGATGTCGTGGGAGTGGACAAGGACCCGGAGAACGTGCGTCGGGCGCAGGACACCTTGGCACAGGTCTATGAAGCGGATGCCACGGATGAAAAAACGTTGAGTCAGATTGGATTTCAGGATCTGGAAAAGGTCATTGTGTCCACGGGTGATTCCATGGAAGCCAGCATCTTGGTGGTGCTCAATCTGCAAACCATTGGCGTCAAGAATATTTGGGTCAAGGCGTTCAGTCAGGAGCACGAACGGGTTTTATACAAGTTGGGTGTGCCGTTCGTGGTGTTTCCCGAAGCGTTTGTGGCGTTTCAATTGGCGCATCGGCTGGCGGTTCCCGGACTGCATGAGTATTTCGGGCTTGGCAATGATGTGGCAACCCGGGAAATCGTGGTGGACGACTGGACAGGAAAGACATTGCGAGAACTGGATTTGACCAATACCTATCAGGTGCAGGTCATTGCCTTTCGGCATTCGGGCGAATCGGAATTCCATTTTGTGCCACAGGCGAAACGGGTGTTGGAACAGGGCGATGTCCTTGTCCTGCTTGGAAAGACCGAAGATATTATTCAGGTTGATAAATTTTAGGATGCGATCATGAGCGGCAATATTTTGGGCACAGTGTTTCGATTGACCACTTTTGGCGAGTCCCATGGCCCGGGGTTGGGCGGCGTGGTGGACGGCTGTCCGGCGGGTATTCCGTTGGACGAGTCCATGCTGCAAGCGGAGTTGGACAGGCGTAAACCCGGACAGGGTGGACTTGCTTCAACCGCACGGCAGGAGTCGGACCGTGTCACGATTCTCTCCGGTGTGTTTGAAGGGAAAACCACGGGGACATCCATCGGATTCACCATTCCCAATACCGACCACCGTTCCAATGATTATTCCGCGATCAAGGATGTGTTTCGGCCCGGGCACGCAGACTATTCATTCAATGCCAAGTTCGGCTTTCGGGATTATCGCGGTGGTGGGCGTTCATCCGGACGTGAAACCGTTTCCCGGGTCGCTGGTGGTGCCATTGCACAAGAAGTATTGCGGCGTGAAGGTATCGCTGTCTATGCCTCCACGGTCGAGCTGGGTGGGATTCCTGTGAATGCGAACGATTTTGAAGGTGCGCAGACCCGACCCTATTTCAGCGCGGACCCGGATATCGTGGATGATTGGAATGACCGAATCAAGGCGGTCAAATCTCAGGGTGACACCCTCGGCGGGGTCGTGGAAGTCCGTGCCACATCGGTTCCGGCGGGTTTGGGTGAGCCGGTATTTGACAAGCTGGACGCACGCCTTGCCTATGCGCTTATGTCCGTGGGCGCGGTCAAGGGCGTGGAAATCGGGTCCGGGATGAACGCTTCCTGTTCGCTTGGGAGTCTGAATAATGATCCCATCGGGCCAGACGGATTTTTATCCAACAATGCCGGGGGAATTCTCGGTGGCATTTCATCGGGACAGGATATCGTGGCTCGGGCATTTATCAAGCCGATTCCCTCCATTGCGCAGACGCAAGGTACGGTAAATTCCGATGGTTCGGCCACGTCCATCACCATTGGCGGCAGGCATGATATTGCGGCCATCCCACGGATTAATCCCGTGCTCAAGGCCATGATGGCTTTGACGCTCGTGGATATGCTGCTGCTGGACAGACGGTTAGGGATGCGGGACTAATTGTCGGCTTTGATACCTGAGAATCGGAAGAGCACAAGGGCGGTCACGGCACCGAGGGTGTCTGCAAGCATGTCGGTTTGCGCGTCCCAGATGTCCCCTTGGGAGCCGAGGAATTCGATTCCGGCTTCACCACCAGCTTCGACGGCATACCACCATTCAATGATTTCATATCCTGCGGCCAGTGCCATGATGGCGAACAGGCTGAAGAGATAGACCACAACGGGTCGTGCCAGACGTTGACGGGTTAGGAATTCAGCGATGGGAAAGGCATAGAATCCAATGGAAAAATGTCCCAGCCGATCGAAGTGGTTGCGTTCAAAACCGAAAAGGTCGGTGATCCATTCGAAAGGCACATTGGCGAAGGTGTAGTGCCCGCCTATGGTGTGCAAAATGAGCCAGCAAGCCATGAGACCATAGGCTAGATTGGAAAATCGGAAGATCTTGAAGGTGAAAACCAACGCCAGAAAAACCAGAATGACCGGAATGTTTTCCGCCCACCAGACATCCCGCATGACCGGATTGATGGCGAGAATCAGCCAGATGGCGGTAAAGATTCCGGCCAGTCCGTGCGGGAAGTATCGGGTGACGGCGTTTCCCGTGGGCATGGCTATTTGACCCGTTTCATCCGGACAGCGGTTCCGTAGCAGGAATAGTATTTGTCGCCTTCGGGATGAAAGGAGACGGTTTCGCGATAGCCGATGATGGCGTCGGCGTTGACGTCGATGGCTTGGGCCATCAGTCCGTAAAAGGCGTTGTCAAAGACATAGCTTCGGCAGACGATCAGCCCGAAAGCGGAGTGGATTTCTCGTCCGGGAATAGTTTCGGTGGTCATGATTTTCATTTTCCCCGCCATGTACATGTCTTTGGCGAGTTTCATGCGTTGATCGTTCTTGAGTTCTTCCTTGGCTGGATTATGCCGTTTGGGTGAGCCGAAAATAAGTGCCATCTATGTGATCCCCTTGGGTTTGGTGCGTTGTATTGCTTGAAGATATGTAACGCGGAATCGGGGATATGGGCAAGTCTTCCGCACAGGAAAGGTCGGACTGTTTTCCTGTCCGCGTCGGCTCGTGGTTGAAATCCTGATCGTGAAATGAAAACAGGGCCGGATGAACATGCTGTTCGCCCGGCCCTGTGATTTTGCAGTGAGTGATGCTCTATGGAGTGACCATCATGATATAGGCCTTGTCGTCCGTCATATATTTCTTGACGATGGCCTGGAGGTCTTCGGGAGTGATCGTCTTTGTCGATTCAATGAGCTTTTCTTCATAATTCCGATCAAAGCCACGGGCCATGAGGCTGGCTGCCTGACGGCTGCGGGCAATGAGGGATTGGTGATCTTGATAGTAATTGCCGACAATGATGTTTTTGGCGCGGTCCAGTTCCTCGTCCGGCAGTGGGTTCGCGGTCAGTTCGCTGAGCACGGTCTTGAATCCGGTCATGGATTGATCGACCTTGTCGGGATTGGTCCCGATGTACAGGGCGATAAACCCGGTATTCTTGCTTTGCCAGAGCATGGAAGTGACAGTGTAGCCCAATCCCTGTTTGTCGCGGAGGTCTCTGAATAACAGCCCAGACTGTCCAGACAAGACGGTTTTGAGCATTTCCAGTTCAGCCGAAGTCTTCATGTCGGTTTTCCCAGGCGTGGGGAAGAGCATCAATATGTGCGACTGATTCCGATCCGGCAACTGCATGGTGCGTTCCCGCTGCGTGCCCCACTGTGGCGTGGTGAACGCATACGGTTTGTCATTCATGGTCAAAGTCGTGGCAATGTTTTTGGCAAAGGCTTCAATGGCTGCCGGGTCGTATTGACCGCAGACCGCCAGGGTGAAGGGGCGCATGGACTGCCTGTTCCAGAAACGGATGATGTCCGCATTGGTGAAGGCCTCGACCTGGTCCACGGTTCCCTCATGTAACAAGGAGTAAGGGCCTGTTTTGTACAGGAACGGGAACAAATTCCGGAAAGCAAGGCCGAGGGGTTGGTCTTCCCGCCGTTTGATGCCTGCAATCTGGTCCTGTTTGGCTCGATTGATTTCTGTTGTGTCAAAGGCCGGGGACGTGAGCGTGTCGGTCATGAGTGGCAATACTGTGTCAGTGAACCGGGTGGGGAATTTGGCTTCGACCGCAAAGATGTTGCGCCCGGCAGTCGCGCCGAGGCTGGTGGCGTGGTCAGACAGGAAATCCTGCATTTCCGTGGCCGTCATTTTCATGGTGCCCCGGGTCAGTCCCGCAGCGGTCAGGGACGCGAGTCCCTGCTGTTCCGGTGTCAGTTCTCCGTCGCCACCACTCCAATACATACTCATGGCGGTGTACGGCAAGGTTTCGTCCGGCAGGAACACCAGTCGGCTGCCACCGGGCAGGGCGATCTCCGTGGGATTTGCCGTCAGCTTGGCCGCAGCCTTTTTCGAGAGCGTGTCAGGTGTCGGCCACTGTGCCTTGGTTATGGCTGTCAGCGACTCGGCAGACACATCCTGTCCTTCCGGCGCAAGCACGGCCACGGCCAATTGATCGGGCCGGACAAATTCATCATAAACGTCTTTCATCTCGTCGCGGGTCACCTGACTGAGAGAGAACAAATAGTTCTTTTCCGCTTGTTCACCATTTTCAAAGAATTGGAAATAGCCGATTTTGCTGGCAAGGCCGGACAATGTTTCCTTGGTCAGGAACATGGAGTCCTCAATGTTCAGCTTGGCGCGTTCGATTTCCCTGTCCGTGAAGTCGGTGGGGTCGAATGTGGCCAGTTCCGTCATCAGTTCAGACCAGAATTGATCGACCTTGTCCGCATCCAATGTTGCATGGACATAGAACATGCCGCCGCGTTCGAGCGTCAAAGGCGAGACGGAAATGCTGTCGACCAATTGTTCTTCATACTTGAATTTGCGGTACAGGCGAGCGGTATCGTCTCCACCCATCAGTTGAGCCAACAATTCCAGCCCCGCGATCTTGTCGGAAGATCCGTGCGGGATGGGGAAGGCGGCTCCGAGATAAACCTTGTTCCAGTTCCCGTTCATTGTGACCACGTGCGGGCCAGTGCCGGTTTCCGGGATGGCAATGGCTTTGGGCGGCGTGAAGGAATGGGTGTTTTCCAGTGAACCGAGCAGGGTATCGGCTTCCGCAAGAATCTGCTCCGGGTCCACCTTGCCGGTGACGACCAGCAACATGGACTGCGGCTGGTAATGGGTGGCGATATAATCCTTGATATCTTTTTGCGTGAAGGACTGGACCGTCTCACGATAGCCGATGATCGGCCATTCATAGGATGAATCTTTCCAGATCATGGATTGCAAGGTCTTGAACAGCTTGCTGCCGGGCGTGTCTTCACCCCGTTTCAGCTCTGCGAGCACGACCTGCTTTTCGCTTTTTAACTCATCCGGGTCAATGGTCGGATTGAATGCCATGTCCGTGACCACATCCATGCCCAAGGCCCATTTGTCATCAGGGACTTCGACATAATACACGGTGTAGTCAAAACTGGTGGCCGCATTGAGCATTCCTCCAGCGGATTCGATTTCGAGGGCGGTTTCACCTGGACCGCGTTTATCGGTTCCCTTGAAAACCATATGTTCAAGCTGGTGGCTGATACCTGCAATTTCCGGAGTTTCATAGGCGCTTCCGGCATGGACATATAGCCGGACATTTACCAATGGGAACCGGGTGTCTTCCTTGATAAGGACGGTCAGCCCGTTTTTGAGTTTGACGAGTGTCGTGTCTCCCTGAACAGATGGTGTCAGGGTGGTTTTTTGGTCGGGTGCGAAATCAGTGGGGTGTGTTGTATTCATGTGTGTCACTTGGCAGCCGGTCAAGACCATGGATAGGCCGATCAGCATTACTAAAGTTCGGAACATGGGCAATCTCCATACGGTTCATCATGTTCGAGAAAAATATATTTTTTTGTCCAATTCGATCTCAGTAACATAAGTCCGAAAAACTGTCTGGCAAGTGTGTTTACCGGAGTGCCTGATGAATCGGGCTGCACCGTAACCGAGCCTTCTTGAAATGAAAACCATTATCCAGACTGGTTTTTTTGAGATGGCTTTTCCTTTTGTGTCTTGATTTTGTGACTATTTCCAAAAAAAATGAAAAAAATATTCTGGGAAAAAACAGGTGTTTGATTGAACAATCAACAATATTTACGGCGTATTGCCACTGTGCTTTTTCGTTGACTTCATGATGAGAGATGTTTGGCTATATTGACAAAAAACTTGTGGCAGGCATAGGGTAAATGATTGATTGTCAAGGGAACTTTCGTGTTTAACCCAACGGAGGGATTGAATGTCCATCAATTATGCACCGACTGGGAAATTCGGTAAATGGGATGGCATATTGGACTGGCTTCAGATGTTGTCCGGTGTCAGCCTGATTTTGTTTATGTGGTGTCACATGCTGCTTGTTTCCAGTGTTGTTATCAGTCCGAAAGTCATGGATGCCATTGCCTATTTTTTCGAGTCAACCAGAATGGCGCAGATCGGCGGACCGCTTATATTCATGGTTTTTCTGATGCATTTTCTTTTGGCCGCCCGGAAGATCCCGTTTCGTGTCGAGGGCCAGAAGACCATATGGCACCATGCCCGGATGTTGCGCCATGGTGATACCTGGCTTTGGCTTATTCAGGTCATCTCGGCCATGATCATTCTGGTCATGGGGTCCACGCACATGTGGGTTGTTCTGACAGACCTGCCCATTTCCGCGGTCAAGTCGGCTGCTCGGATTCAAAGTGGATTCTGGGCCATCTTCTACCTCATCCTGTTGCCTTTGGTCGAGCTGCATGTCGGTATCGGGTTATACCGTATCGGTGTGAAATGGGGATTCGTGAGAGATACCGATCGTCCCAAATTCAAGCGCAGTGAGAACATCCTGACCCTGATGTTTGTTGTCATCGGTTTGGTGACATTGGCTCGATTCTGGTTTTTGAATGTCCAATAGGAGAGGGTGCCATGCAGACTGTCTACACCGATTTTCTTGTTGTCGGCGCGGGTCTGGCGGGCGAGCGCGCGGCTGTTGAGGCGGCCGATGCGGGATTCTCCACCATTTGTTTGAGCCTGGTCCCGGCTCGGCGGTCCCATTCTTCGGCCGCGCAGGGTGGGATGCAGGCCTCACTCGGGAATTCCGTCATGGGTGAGGGGGACAATCCTGATGTTCATTTCGCGGATACGGTCAAAGGGTCTGATTGGGGATGTGATCAGGAAGTGGCCCGTCTGTTTGCGGATGCCGCTCCCATCGAAATGCGTCGGCTCGCGCATTGGGGTGTGCCATGGAATCGTGTGGTCCCAGGCAAATCCATTTATTACAAGGGTGGAAAACAGTTTGAAAAGATCGAAGCTGAGGACAAGGAAGGGCTCATCATGGCCCGATCCTTTGGTGGAACAGCCAAATGGCGGACGTGCTACACCTCGGACGGGACTGGTCATGCTGTCATGTGTACGATGGATAATCGGTGTGCGCAGGTCGGTGTCGAGGTCCATGACAAGACCGAAGCCATTGCCCTGATTCAGGATGAAGAGACGTGTTATGGGGTGATTGCCCGGTGTTTGCGGACCGGAGAACTGTGGACCTACCTGTCCAAGGCGACCATGATCGCGGCGGGCGGATTCGGGCGCATTTATCCCAACACCACCAACGCAGTCATTTGTGATGGCGGAGCGCATACCATGTGTGTCGACACCGGCGTGGTGCCCATGGGCAACATGGAGGCCGTCCAGTTTCATCCAACAGGCATTGTACCCACGGATATTCTCGTGACCGAAGGCTGTCGTGGTGACGGCGGGACACTGCTCGATGCGAATGAAAAGCGATTCATGCATGAGTACGAGCCGGAAAAAGCCGAATTGGCGTCTCGTGATGTGGTGTCTCGGTGGATGACGCATCACATGCGTGAAGGGCACGGAGTCAAGTCGTCCTACGGAGAACATCTCTGGCTTGATATCCGCCACCTCGGGGCAGAGCATATCACCGGAAAGCTCCGTGAAGTCTACGAAATCTGTACATCGTTTTTGGGTGTTGATCCGATTCATCAGTTGATTCCGGTTCGGCCCACACAGCATTATTCCATGGGAGGCGTGCGGACCAACAAGGACGGTGCCGCCTATGGTCTCAAGGGGCTGTTCGCAGCCGGAGAAGCTGCGTGTTGGGATATGCACGGATTCAACCGTCTCGGTGGGAATTCCTTGGCCGAGACCGTGGTGGCCGGTGGCATCATCGGGCGCAAGATCGCTGAATATCTCCAAGGGTGCGAAACCGAATTCAAGACCGGATTGATTCGCGATACGGCTGCATGTCAGCAGGCTCGTATCGATGATCTCATCACGTGTGCCAACGGGTCGGAAAATGTCTACCGGGTTCGGGCTGCCATGCAGGATGCCTTGCACAAGGGTGCCAATATTTTCAGAACCCAGGACGGACTGGAGACCTGTGTCGCCTCTTTGCAAGAGGTCGTGGCCCGAGCCAGAAATGTGGGGTTGCGGTCCAATGGCCGAGGCGTCAATCCTGAGCTGGCCGCTGCGCTCAAGCTTGAAGGGCAGACCAAGATGGCTTTGATGATCGCGTATGGCGCGCTCATGCGGACGGAATCCCGAGGGTCACACAACCGTGAGGATTTCACGGCTCGCAATGACAGGGATTGGCTCAATCGGACATTAGCCTACTGGAAGCATCCTGATGACACGATGCCGACACTTGAATACGAAGCCGCGACCTCGGTTTTCGAGATTCCCCCGGGAGATCGGGGCTATGGTAAGTCAGAAATCATCAGCGCCGACGTTACAAAGGAATAAAGTATGTCCAGACTTTTGAAGCTCAGTATCTTTCGGTATAATCCCGAGGACGAACAGTCCGAGCCGCACATGCAGGAATTCGTGTTGGAAGAAACCGATTCCATGACGCTTTTTATCGCACTCAACAGGATTCGTGAAGAGCAGGACCCGTCGCTTCAATTCGATTTTTGCTGTCGGGCCGGTATTTGTGGTTCCTGTGGTATGGTTATCAATGGTCGCCCTGGTTTGGCCTGTCATACCAAGACTCGTGATTTGCCCGGTGATATCACGTTGCTTCCGCTTCCTGTCTTCAAGCTTGTCGGTGATTTATCGGTGGATACCGGGTCCTGGTTTCGTGAAATGTACACCAAGACGGAATCATGGATTCATACCAAAAAGCGGTTTGATCCGACCGCTCTCGAAGATCGAATGGACAACCAGCAAGCCGTTGATATTTACGAATTGGAACGGTGCATCGAGTGTGGATGTTGCATTGCCGCCTGTGGTACCGCCCGGTTACGTGCTGATTTCATGGGTGCCGCTGCGCTCAACCGTGTTGCCCGGTTTCTGATCGACCCTCGTGATGATCGCACGGAAGACGAGTATTATACCATTATCGGGAATGATATGGGCATTTTTGGTTGTATGGGGTTGTTGGCCTGCGAAGACGTCTGTCCCAAACATCTCCCCTTGCAAAATCAGCTCGGTTTTCTGCGACGAAAAATGGGGATTACTTCCTTGAAAAGACTTTTTACGTCGTAAGGAATGCCTCCGGCGGCCAGAGGGAAACCTCTTGGAAGAGGTTTCCCTCTGGACTCCCTTCCAGAACTTTTTGTCGCGCCTTTGGCGAGGTTTCACGACATTCGTTGAGTGGGATTAAAGACAGTAGAGTTATAAAAGAAGGGATAGTTAAAGAAGTAAGATGGTTTTGCAAAAAGACTATGTTTGAAATTCTTTTCAGAGAGTTTGTAAAAAAAACAATTTTTTATAACGTCCTTCAAAGAGCCGCACGAACTCACGCTGCCGACAGCCCTCGCGAAGCGACCCAAAAAGTTTTGGAGGGTCCAGGGAACCTTTTTCAAAAGGTTCCCTGGTCGTCGAAGACGCCACCCCGGCGAGGGGCCACCGGAGGTCTCTTCAAATCGAAGGAACGGTTGGGTCATGATGGTGCGGTCGAGCTTGACACAACTAAATATTTCATTCACAGAGGACCTGTACCTGCTGGCGGTATAGTTCCACAAAGAAAATTCTGTTTTGGTTAAATGCGAATGATATTAGGGGTTTGTCATGGAAAAATCATATTTTGAAAATATAGATTGTCATAAGGACGATAAGAAGGACGAGAAAACATACACACCATATCCCGGAGCGGATGAAAAGTATGATGATGGTTCTGATTGGCGTCTTTACAACCCGGACAAATACCGTGATCCGAACTGGTCTCCAGATAAGGAATAATTGCCCAGTTTAGTTTTTTTCAGTTTGAAAATATAACCCCGTCTCCAGTTGGAGGCGGGGATTTTTTTGTGGAAAGCAGCTCGGCAGCTCAGTTATTTCCACCATTGGGCCAGAAGCCTGTCGAATTGGCTTTGACCGCTTGAATCGGTGGCTTTGAAGTCTTTGAGTTCGCTGTTGAGCCGTTGGATCAAGGTATTGTCAGTGTCTTTGCTGAAAGCGAAATACAAGGGGTATTCGCCAAAGGTGAAATAGGTCGTGTATGCGCATTGCGACATGCCTAATCCCTTTAAGAGAGGAGGGATACCTTTTTCGGTAAAGGCAAAAAGATCGACTTCGCCATTGGCTAATTGGCGGAGAGCTTTTACATGCGTTGGGCTTCGGTGAAGGGCGGTGGCTTTGATTCCACCGGCCAGAAGTGCTTTTTCCGATCGGCTCCAACGGACTGTCGCAATACGATATTTTTTTAAATCAGATTGTAGTGTGATGAAAAGGCGGTCTTTTTTTCGTCCCATGAGCACAATTCGGCTAGTGGCAATGGGACCAACCCATTTATACAGATGTTCTGTCTGTGGCGTTCGAATCGCGTTGAGAAGTATCCGCTGTGACGCACAGGCCGTGCGTTCATAGGCATAGGCCCAGGGAGCGAGTTTGATAGCTCGATCGGTGATGGGAGAGCCGGATCGTTCCATGATGGTTTGGAGTGTGGTGACTGAGATGCCCTGTACCTGCAATCCCTTGCTGACACTGTATGGAGGAAAAGGGGCAGCCAACGCCACAAAAGGTTCGGCGTGAGCGGAAGGGGTGAAAAGACAGAGAAACCCCAAAAAAACGAACAGCAGAAGTCGAGTGTGAAGCATTGCTTTCAATACAGATAAAAGTGTATAAAATCAAATTGTTGAAAGTAGATATAGTCTCGGAAGTTTTGTCTGTGAGATTCACTTGGAGGGGCTTCACTCTCCTGACATAAAATATATATTGACAAATAAAGAATGGCTCTTATTATTAAATCGGGTAATTTGTTTTCGTTTGTCAGGTATTGGTCCTGATGTGAATGGAAACGACACGCATCTTTGTATGTACATTCTCCTCTTCTTGCCCCTGAGGGTCGGCCGGTTGCCGACCCTCTTTTTTGTTGAGGAAAAAGACTGCATGGTTCTTTTGCCCTTATTCCGCGTGTGGCCTTGCAAGCTCTGTGTTTTCCGCGTATCTGACTCTCCTGAAAGGAGATAAATATATGTCAGAGAAATTTGCGCGGAGAATGGGCACTGTCCATCGTTCATTCATCCGAGAAATCTTGAAGGTTACGGCTCATTCCGAGATCATTTCATTTGCCGGCGGGTTGCCGAATCCTGAATTGTTCCCCGTTGCCGCTATGGACACAGCCTCTCATGAGGTTTTTTCCAAAATTGGTTCGTCTGCATTGCAGTATTCCACGACAGAAGGTGATGCCGGACTCCGAGCCATTATCTCTCAACGCTATGCAAAGCGTGGTTTGACGGTCGATCCGGATTCCATCCTCGTGACCACTGGTTCCCAGCAGGTTCTTGATATCTGTGCCAAGGTCTTTCTGGATAAGGGCGACAAGGTTGTTATCGAAAGCCCCGGTTACTTGGGAGCCATTCAGGCGTTTTCCCTTTTCGAGCCTGAGTTCGTGACTGTTTCTCTCGAAGATGACGGTCCCAATCTCGAAGAGTTGGAAGCCGCTTTCAAAGCTGGAGCCAAATGTTTTTACGCTGTGCCAAATTTTCAGAATCCATCTGGTATCAGCTACAGCCTTGAAAAACGACAGGCCGTTGCTGCTTTAACAGACAAATATGGTGTCCTTTTTGTGGAAGACGATCCGTATGGTGAACTTCGCTTCATGGGTGAAGATTTGCCGACAGTTTATTCTTTCTGCAAAAAACCCGGTATATTGTGTGGTTCTTTTTCCAAGATTGCAGCCCCCGGATTCCGTATTGGTTGGGTGGTCACCGAAAAGACTATTTATGACAAGTTGGTCATCGCCAAACAGGCGTCAGACCTGCATACGTCTACTGTGGCTCAATCCATTCTGCGTCGGTATCTCGAAACCAATGATATCGAATCGCACGTGGAGCTTATTAAGGAACGGTACGGTCGCCAGCGTGAATATATGGTCGAGATGATTCAGAAGTATTTCCCCAGTGACGTGAAGATTACCAAGCCTGAAGGTGGAATGTTCTTGTGGGCGACCATGCCAGAAGGTTTTTCGAGCATGGATCTTTTTGATATGGCTATCGAGCATAAGGTCGCTTTCGTGCCAGGGCGTCCGTTCTATGTGGATGGATCGGGCGAAAATACCTTCCGTCTCAATTTCTCCAATTCAGATGAAACTCGAATTAAAGAGGGTATCAAACGGTTGGGGCAGTGCATCGATTCTTTCTTGAAATAACGTCTTTGGTCACGAGGAATGACCAGAGCGCAGCAGTAGAGGTAAATCAGCATGTCTCAACATATTGTTGTCATAGGCGGTGTGGCTCTCGGGCCAAAGGCCGCCTGCCGTCTTAAGCGGCTTGAACCCGAATCAACTGTGACCATGATCGATCAGAGTGCCCTCATCTCCTACGGGGGATGTGGCATTCCGTATTATGTTTCCGGCGATGTCTCTGATGCGATCGAACTTTCACAAACCAGTTTCCATATGGTTCGTGATGCAAAGTTCTTCAAGGAAGTCAAGGGGATCGACGTTCAGATTCTCACCAAGGCCACACGCATTGATCGCGAGAAGAAATGCGTTGAAGTCGAGAATGTGACCACTGGTGAAAAAGCATCTATCAACTACGACAAACTGGTTATCGCAACCGGCGCGTCGCCTCGCACGCTCAATCTGCCCGGCGATGATTTGCAGGGTGTGAATTATGTGTGCAACCCGGATGACGCTGTCCGTATTCGCGAAGCCATTTCCAAAGGCCAAGTGAGCAATGCCGTAATTGTCGGAGCCGGATTCATCGGGCTGGAAATGGCCGAAGCCCTGGCAGATATGTGGGGTGTTGGCACGACTGTTGTGGAAATTACCGAACAGATCATGCCTCGGCTGGTCAGTCCTGCTCTCGCGACCATGGGGCAAAAGCACATGGAAAAAGGGGGCGTGACGTTCCACTTCGGCGAAACCGTGACCGCCATTGAAGGCGAAAACGGCAAGGTTACGCGTGTTATCACCAACAAGCGCACCTTGGATGCCGAAGCCGTCATTATCGCGGCCGGAGTCGTTCCAAATTCCGATATCGCCAAGGAAGCGGGGCTGAATGTTCACGACCGTGGTGGTGTTTTTGTCGATGAATTCATGCGGACCAATGATCCTGACATCTATGCGGGCGGCGATTGTTGCCTCGTGAAAAATCTGATGACGGATCAACCGACATATCTTCCTCTCGGGTCTATGGCGAATCGTCAGGGGCGTATCATCGGCACTAATCTTGCCGGTGGCGAGAGTCGTTTTGATGGGGTGATCGGGTCGTTTGTCGTGAAGTTATTCGAGACGTCCATGGCCGGAACCGGGATGAGTCTTGAAATGGCTCAAGCTGCCGGATTCGACGCCATCAGTGTCCTTCTCACCCAAATTGACCGGGCGCATTTTTATCCGACCAAGGAGCTGATGACGCTTGAAATGGTCGTTGACAAGTCCACCCGTCAGGTACTTGGTGTGCAAGGTTTTGGCAGTGCTGGTGATGCCATGGTTGGACGAATCAACACGGTTGCCGCCATTCTCAAGACCAAGCCGACCATCGATGATATCTCCAACGTCGAGATTGCCTATTCCCCGCCATTTGCGGCAGCCATGGATATTCTCAATACTTTGGCCAATTTTGCGGACAATGCGGTATGCGGCATCAGTCATGGTGTCGGTCCGGATGGTTTCAAGGAATTATGGGATAATCGTGAATCAAACGAGTGTTATTTCCTCGATTGTCGCGAAAAGCCCGATGCCGAGCCTGTCATGGAGCGCAATCCGGAGCATTGGCACAATGTCCCGCAAGGTGAGGTTCGTCAGCGGATGGATGAAATTCCGAAAGACAAGCAGCTTGTGCTCATCTGCAACACCGGTGCACGTTCCTACGAAGCGCAAATTACTTTGGCTGCTAACGGCTATGAAAATGTCATCAACGTCCACGGTGGCATGGCATCCATCAAGAAGTACGGTGTTGAAGTCTAGTTTGTTTTCGTTAGTTGAAATACAGAGCTGATTGTGGCGCATCATGTCTCGGCATGGTGCGCCTTTTTCGTGTGAAGGTGTGCCCTACCGGGGGGCGCTTTCAGCGGGACCAGCCCTACCGGGGGTCGCTTTCAGCGGGACCAGGACGCTGTCCTGGACCTGCCAGAGACCCTTTTGAAAAAGGTTCTCTGGACTCTTCAAAACTTTTTGGGTCGCTTCGCGAGGGCTGTCGGCAGCGTGGGGGCGTGTGGCTCTTGGAAGGATATTGTAAAGAAATGTTTTTTTACAGACTTATTTGAGAAGTCTTACAAGAGACATTTTTAGTACAGGCCTTTTATTTCGTTATTTATCTGGGCTTTTATCTTTCTCTTCTTCAATCCCACTCAAACGATGTCGTGGGGCCTCGCCGGAGGCGCGATAAAAAGTTCTGGAGGGGAGTCCAGAGGGGAACCTCTTCCAAGAGGTTCCCCTCTGGCCGTCGGAGACATTCCACATCCCATACCCCGCACGACAGCCGTGTCCCCACGCGGACGCGCACACCTGCCGAAGGCACATAAAAAGTTTGGGAAAAGAGAGAGATAGGGGGTCTGGGGGAAAGGGAGAGAAAGAACCCTTTTTAAAGGGGGTTTCTCTCCCTTTCCCCCAGCTGCCGGAGGCAATGCTGCGTCTTTACAGACGGCCTTCCTCGACGGCATGGCAGGCGACGACGACGTCGTTTGCCAGAATTTGTTGTTGTGGAATTTCACGCAGACAGCGTTCGTTGGCGTGCGGACACCGTCCGTGGAAAACGCAGCCGGTGGGCAGGTTGATGGGGGTCGGCACGTCGCCTGAGAGCTTGACGTGACCACCTGGAGTGCCGCCGATTTTTGGAATGGCGGACAACAGGGCCTGCGTGTACGGATGGCGTGGGTTGGAGAAAAGCTCCTTGGCGGGAGCCAGCTCGCAGACGCACCCGAGATACATGACCACGACGCGGGTGGAGATGTGTTCGACCACACTCAGATCATGACTGATGAAGAGATACGTCAGTCCACGCTGATCCTGAGCATCCATGAGCAGGTTCAGAATCTGAGCCTGAATGGAGACGTCAAGCGCAGCGATTGGCTCGTCGGCGGCGATGAATTCCGGGTCAACGACCAGGGCGCGGGCAATGGAAATACGTTGCCGCTGGCCGCCGGAGAATTCGTGCGGGTAGTTGGTGACCCAGACTGGGTCAACACCGACTTGCAACATGACTTCCGCAACTTTGTCCTTGATTTCTGCGCGAGTCAGATCCGGATTGTGAAAACGGACAGGCTCTTCGAGAATTTGACGGACAGTCATGCGCGGGTTCAGTGATGCGTATGGGTCCTGAAAGACCATTTGCATCTTGGTCCGGTAGGGACGCATCTGGTGCGAATTGAGATTGTCAATGCGCGCACCCTTGTAGTGGATTTCGCCCTTATTGGGTCGATATAATCCCATGACGGTGCGGGCCAGCGTGGATTTACCACAACCGGATTCACCGACAACACTCAGTGTTTCACCGGGCTGAACGTCGAGCGAAACATTGTTGACGGCTTTGACCAGTGTTTGTTTGCGATGGAATTTCCCATTGGAAAACTTGACCTGGTCAATGATGGATCCGGAGATATCAAAGTGCTTGTCAATGTCGCGAACTTCAAGGATTGCAGTCATGATTACTTTCCTCCTTGGCGAGCGAAACAAGCGACTTGGGTCCCGCTTTCAAGCTCGGTGAGCACCGGGATGTGCGTCTTACATTTTGCCATACTTTCTTTGCACCGAGGTTCAAATGGACACCCTTGGGGCATGTCTCGCAGTGATGGCATCATGCCTGGGATTTGGTGAAGACGTTGTTCGCCTCCTGCCATTTGCGGTAATGCCTGGAGCAATCCTTGTGTATATGGATGCTGCGGATTGCTGATGATCTGATCGGTGTTGCCGAGTTCCGCGACCTTACCGGCATAGAGCACGGCGATTCGCTGGGTTACTTCGGAAACAACGGCCAAGTCGTGCGTAATGAGGATCAGACCCATGTTTTCTGTCTTGCAGAGTTGCAACAACAAATCCATGATTTCGGCCTGAATGGTCACATCCAGTGCGGTTGTCGGTTCATCGGCAATAATGAGTTGCGGACTGGTCAGCAATGAAATTGCGATGACGATACGTTGACGCATTCCGCCGGAAAATTCATGCGGATATTGATTGAGCCGTTTTTCCGGAGAGGGGATGTAGACCTTTTTCAATTTGTCGAGACAGATGGCTTCGGCTTCAGCATTGGAGACGTCCATGTGGGCCAGGATGGTTTCTTTCATCTGCGTGCCGATCGTCAGCACCGGATTGAGTGTCATCATGGGGTCCTGGAAAATCATGGAAATGTGATTTCCCCTGATTTTCCGCATTTGGTCATATTTGAATTTGGCGAGATCCTGTCCGTTGAAGATGATTTCTCCGCCGGAAATCCTGCCGGGTTTGGATATGAGATTGATGAGGGAAAAGCCGAGGACGGATTTACCGGCTCCGGATTCACCCACAATACCGAGTCGTTCGCCTTTGTTGATAACCAGGCTGACGTCGCGGACGGCTTGAACAGTGCCGGTGCGTAATTCGAAATCAACGCTGAGGTTTTTGATATTGATAAGCGGTTCCACGCCTTACCCCTTGTACAGTTTGGGATTGAGGAAATCCCGGATCCAGTCACCAAGCAGGTTGATGACGAGAATCAGGGTGACGAGCAGGATGCCGGGGAAAATGGTGATCCACCATGACCCGGAGAAGATGTATTCGAATCCTGCGGTAATCAGTGATCCCAAAGACGGCTTGTTCACGGGCATTCCCAGTCCGAGAAAGGAAAGGGCCGCTTCGGACATGATGGCGTTTGCGACCTGAACCGTGGAGATGACCAAAACCGGCGACAGGGTGTTCGGCAGAATGTGCCGCCACATGATACGTCGTTTGGATAAACCGATGACACGCGCTGCTTCCACATATTCCTTTTTTCGTTCAGCGAGCACCGAGGCGCGGACTGTTCGGGCATATTGGGGCCATTCTGCTAGGCCGATGATGACGATAATGAGTGGGACCGCCACTTTGTCATATCCGGCAACGCCAAAAGCCGTTTGGACGATGGCTCCGATAAAGATGGCAACCATGTAGGTTGAAAAGGAAAGTTGGACATCGGCTATACGCATGAGGATGTTATCGAGCCGCTGAATGTAGCCGGAAAGCAATCCGACCATAATACCGATGAAGGCCTGAAGACAGACCGCACCAACACCAATGATGATCGAGACACGCATTCCGTACAGCATGGTGGACAGGATGCCTCGACCCTGCGCATCGGTTCCCAACAGGAATTCGTTGCTGCCACCGTCTTCCCAAATCGGGGGAACTTGTGCGTCCATGATGTCGATGGTCGTTGAATCATAAGGATTGTGCGGAGCGATGATCGGTGCGCCGAAGGCAGAGATGACCAAGACAGCCAGAATGATGAAACTGCCCAGAGCCACCGGGTCCCGAAGGAAATTGTAGAGCATGTAAGATTCTTTGAACCGTTGCCATTTGGATCGCATACTACTTCCTCCCTGCCACGCGAACTGTGGGATTGACGAGGCCGTAGATGATATCGACCAAAGTGTTGACCAGAACAAAGATGATACCGACAAAAACGAGATACGCGACCATGAGCGAGGTATCAGAGCGTTCAACGGATTCGATGAACATGGACCCCATGCCCTGCCATTGGAAAACGGTTTCGGTCAGAATGGTGAAGGCGACCATGATACCGAGTTGGACACCACCAACCGTGATGACCGGGAGCAGGGTATTCTTGAAAGCATGAATCAGCCAGACGCGGCTGGGTTTGACCCCTTTGGCCCAAGCGTATTTGACGTATTCCGTTTCGAGAACTTCCATCATTTCAGAACGAATGAGTCGAATGAAAAGAGGGAGCATAATGGATGAAAGCGCAATTGACGGCATGATAAGGTGTTTCAATCCGTCAAGAGTGAGGAGGCCGGTATCCCACCATCCCAGTATTCGGACGGTTTCTCCCCGGCCAAACGAAGGAAGCCAGTGGAGTTCGACCGAGAAAATATAGATAAGAAGGATCGCTGTGAGAAAAACCGGCATGGAGACCCCGATAATAGAGGTCCCCATAATACATCGACTGAACCAGCTTTTGGGTTTGATGGCCGCATAAATACCCAGCGGCACAGAGAGAACGATGATCAGCAACGCGGCGCAGAAAACCAGTTCCAATGTGGCTGGTGCTTTCTTGACGATGACGTGCGCGGCGGGCTTTTTGAAAAAATAACTCTGGCCGAGATCGCCATGCATGGCGTTCCCCAGGAAGCGGACGTATTGGACCATGAAGGGGTCGTTGAGACCGAGCTTGTCACGCATTGCTGCGCGCTCGGCTGGGGTGACTCGTTCGCCGACGAGATCGCGGACAGGGTCGCCGAAATTGTGTTTGATGGCGAATCCGATGAAGCTGATGATGAGCATGACCATCACGGCTTGGAGGATTCTTTTCACAGTGAATGCAAACATGTTTACTCGATTGCCGTCTGTTTCCTGCACATGGGATTATGCGTCAGGTTGATATCATTGAATTTTTTAATGGCGTTCAATGGCCGCCAGCTATATGAAGGGGGAACCCAGACTCGAGGCCGGGGTTCCCCTTTAATTTTCTTTCCGATTTAATGCAAGTTTTGATTTACATTACTTAACGATCAGATCGCCGAAGTACGGGAAGTTCATGACATTAACAACTTCGGATGTATTCATGTTGTCCTTGGATGCCCAGGAGAGGTTCTGCCAATGCAGCGGGATGTATCCAGCTTCATCGTATTGAATCTTTTCAACTTCTTTGCACATTGCAGCACGTTTGTCCGTGTCGGTTTCAGTCTGCGCGGCAATGGTCAGCTCGTCCACTCTGGCGTTGCAGTAGTTACCGGAGTTGTATTGACCGTAACCGGTTTCGGCATTGCGACACATGGACAGGAATTCGTAGAAGTTGCCGGAGTCCTCGGTATCAGCGTGCCAACCGAGCATCTGGATGTCAGCGACTTGTGCGTCATACTGATCCCAGTACTGGGCTTTCGGCATGGTTTTCAGGGAGATCTTGATGCCGATCTTGGACATCATCGAAACGAATGCTTCGGAGATCTTTTCGTCGTTTACGTAGCGGTTGTTCGGAGCAATCATGGTTGCTTCGAATCCATTGGGGAAGCCGGATTCGGCCATCAGAGCCTTGGCCTTGTCCAGATCAAAGCGGGGAGCCAGTTCTTCGACGTGACCGACATAGCCTCTGGGAGACATCTGACCGGCTGCGGTGGCAAAGCCCTTCATGATCTTGTCAACAACGCCGTGGTTGTCATAAGCGTATGCCATGGCAAGGCGGACCTTGGGGTCGGCCAGAGCAGGGTTGCGTTCGCCGTTGAGCTGATAGGAGATGAGGCGAGAACCGGACATGGTCACGAGCTGCAAACCGTCAGTGGACTGGATGCGTTCGAGATCCTGAGGAGGCACGGGCATGATGAAATCGACATCGCCGGACAGCAGAGCTGCAACACGGGTCGCGTCGTTTTTAATCGGAGTGAAGACGATTTTGTCGATGTTACCAGTTTTATCCCAGTAATCAGCAAATCGGGTCAGCACGAGCTTCACACCCTGTTCGCGGGAAGTGACGGTGAATGGGCCGGTACCGGATTCGTTGACGTTGGCAAAGGAATAGTCCGTCTTGAGGATCATATCCTTGGGCTTTCCTTTTTCGTCCGTGCCGGTGTAGAATTTTTTGTCCAGCGGGAAGATGTAGGTTGCCATGTTCAGAACCAGACCATACGGGTCCTTGGTGATCAGGTCCACAGTGTGGGCGTCCACGATTTCTGCGCCGGTGAACGGCTCGAACAGGCCCTTGAAATCTTCTGATCTTTTCAGACGATTCAAAGAGAAAACAACGTCTTCAGCGGTGAAGTCATTGCCGGAGTGGAACTTGACGCCTTCACGCAGGTGAAAACGCATGGTCCGATCGTCAATGCGTTCCCATTTTGTGGCCAGGCGGGGAACGAAATTCATGTCTTGGTCATAGCGGACGAGTGAGTCGTAGACCATGTGGGACAGCTGGAGCATACCACCGGACAGCTGGACTTGTGGGTCCAGGGAAACCGGGTCGGCGTCCATGGCGAGTTTCAGTGTGATTTGGGTGGGAGTTGCGGTTTCGGCTTTTTCTCCTGCATCATCTTTTTTCTCTTCACCTGCGCAACCAACCAGCAACATGGCGGATACGACAATGGTGAGAAGCAGCAGCGAGAATTTGCCGGCGGACTTGAACGTCGACAGTTTCATGAGTTATTCCTCCATAGATTAAAGCTGTTACGCCATAAACGGCGTTACCATACCTCTCCTGTGCCCTACGGGCACCTGTGCCTTCCCTGACCGAATAGCCGGAAGGGCTTGCTTCCATTGCTGAACACGGCGTAAATAGGTTAGGCTGAAATCTGCTCAGTCATACACTTTAAACGTGGTTTTAACAATAGAGTTTTGTTCGTGAATATAATGTTATGAGAGATGCAAAATGACAAGTTTTTACAGGTGTTTCACTGTAGTTTTAGTGTGTCTTTTCGGATTGGCTGGATGCTTTGGTTCTGTTGCGGACCAAACCGGATTGAACCCTGCGGAACGTATAGAAATAGATGATGATTATGCCACAGAGGTCGTGGTCGATCGAGGGGATGTGTTGGCCGTTGATCTCGCCAGTCCTTTGGGTAAGGGATATCGTATTTCCGCAGCCTCATTCGATCCGTCCATGATTCGCATGGAGCGGTTTCTTGAATACACAGAGGGTGAGGAGCGTCGGGTTCGGTACTTGTTTACCGTCCTTATGGATGGGACGAGCGATATTCTCATCAAAATGCGGCCGATCGATGGTGGTGCGGAAGAAGTTTTCCGCCAAGTGACTGTCAAGACCAACGCACAAGACGGACTGTTTTAGCCCGCCTTGTGCGTGAGTTTTATTTTTCGAATCGTTGAGCTGTTTTGGTCAGGGTAAAATCGAGCTGACTCGCATCCTTCATGATGGACAAGCTGAGGGCGAGCGGACTCATGTATCGTTCCCGCCAGTCCATGACCAGTGTCAGGCCTGCGGGAATTTCATTTATTTCCTTGACGATAGGACGGATGTTGACCGGCTTCATGCCGCGTTTTTTTGTTCTTTTTTCAACGATGAATTCGTCGGTTTCCATGAATTTCTGCCACTGTTTCAGGCGGTGTTCTGCATCCGTGGCAAAGTGGAGTTCAAAGACTTCTTCGACCGATTGTGGTTGTTTTTTGCCCATGGACAAACGGTCTGCCTTGATAGGAGCCAGTCCCTTGGGCATGTTCGGTATCAGTCGTTTGACCACTTCGGCGGGTTCAAAGTCCTGCCGAAGAAAGACATTGATCCATTCGGCGTTACTGGAAACGCCCACAGGCAGGGCCTTGCCAAAAGAGAGTCTAGGCATGGGGTGGAACCCGGCTGAGAACGCCATGGGGAGTCCGGCCCGGCGGAACGCACGTTCGAAGATGGCCTGCAATTCCAGTTGGCTGAGATAGGCAGCCGGTCCATTCTTTTCATACCAGAGTCGGAAGTGCGCTTCCTTGATCGTCAGGTCCGGTGTCTCGACGGTATAAGGCGGTTGTTCGCCTTCCTGATCGCGCTGGGCAAAGACCAGTTTTGGACGGATGTCCTTTTCCTTTGCTTGCGTGGTCAGTGTCGTTTTGTGCCCATCGAATTCGCAGACACCGCAGTTACGGCAGGCACCGTATCGACAGTCGGCCGTGATCTTTTCGACCAAGGCCCGTTCGCGTTCCTTGAGGAAAAAACGTTTGGTCAGGCCACTTGAAATGTGGTCCCAGGGCAGGGGCTTTTCTGGATCGCGTGGCCCGGTGTAGGCGTCCCAATCCAGTCCGGCTTCCTCCATGGCTTCCTTGTATGGTTCCAGACGGAGATGATCTTTCCAACTGGAGAACAGGGCTCCCTTGGCGTAGGCCCGTTCCACCACCTCGGCCAATCGGCGGTCACCTCGGGAGAAAACGCCTTCCAGCGAGGTCATTGCCGGTTCGTGATATTTGATGCTGATTCGTTTGTGGCGTTTGAATTGGTCCCGCAGGTAGTGGATTCGCCGATAGATTTCATCATAGGAAATTTGTGGTTCCCATTGAAATGGCGTTTGCGGTTTCGGGACAAAGGGGGAAACCGCTGCCGAGACCTGCAATCGTTTGACGTGTCGTCCAGCTGCGTCTCGGACTTTGAGACAGAGGTCCACGATTGCATCGAGGTCTTCGTCTGTTTCTGTGGGCAAACCGATCATGAAATAGAGTTTGACACCCTGCCAGCCATTTTCGAAAAGCAGCCGGACATGGTCCATCAGTTCGTCTTCATTGATGCCTTTATTGATGACGTCGCGGAGTCGCTGACTGCCGGCTTCAGGAGCCAGGGTGGCACCGGTCCGTCGGATGGAGGAAATTCGTTCCATGATGGGAGCGGACAGGGAGCCGACTCGGAGAGACGGCAGGGAAATGGAAATCTGTTCGGCGGCACATTTGTCAAAACTGCGGGTGAAGAGCGAGTCCAGCCCTGAAAAGTCGCCAGTGGACAGTGAAAGAAGCGAGGTTTCTTCATATCCGGTTTCAGCCAACCCGTCCGTCAGAATGTGGTCCAAGGTATCCAGGGAGCGTTCGCGGACAGGGCGATAGATCATGCCAGCCTGACAGAACCGACAGCCTCGGGTACAGCCCCGGGCTATTTCCATGGTCAGGCGGTCGTGGATCGCGTCAAAGGGGATAGTCTGCCCGATGGGAAACGGGGCTGAGTCAAGATCATCCACCACGGCTTTTTCAACCCGTTCATATCCTTCGACCAACGGCTTGAGCGGTTTATCCGGTCCTTGATCCTCAAAGAAAGACGGGATGTATATACCGGGGATGGTTGCCAGTTCACGGAAAAAATCACGACGGGACAGATTGTTTTTGTGTGCTGCTTCGATGCAGGCCAGCACCGCTGGCATGGTTTCTTCACCGTCACCGATGACCATGGCGTCAAAGAATGGGGCCACAGGTTCCGCGTTGAATGTGGCACCGCCTCCGGCAATGATGAGCGGATGCGAACGGTCCCTGTCTGCCGAACGGAAAGGAATGCCCGCGAGGTCCAGCATATAGAGAACATTGGTGTAGCAGAGTTCGTGCGTCAGGCTGAACCCGATGACATCCATTTCCTTGAGCGGGGTGTCGGATTCAAGCGTGGCGAGCGGGGTGTCGTGTTCGCGAAGAATGGTGGCCGTTTCTTCGCAGGGGGTGTACACCCGTTCGGCCCAGAATTGTGGGTGGGCGTTGATGGCCTGCGAGAGAATTTTTTGTCCCAGATAGGACATGCCCACTTCGTACATATCGGGAAATGCGAGTGCACAACGGACGCTGACAGTGTCCGGGTCCTTGAACGTGGCTCCCCATTCGCTGCCGAGATACCGGGAGGGGCGGGGGAGAATTGGCAGGAGTTCTTTCATGGTCGATCGTTGGTTAAAGGACGAAAAAACGGGGTTGGCTCTGGAGAGCCATCCCCGCTTGAAATACCAGCTTTCATGGACAACGGCTAGCCGAGATCCAGTCCGCCGCCACCTGCGTTGCCACCCAAATCCAATCCACCGCTGGACATGGAAATGTTGGTCAGCGCTTCGATGTATTTGGTTCTCAACTCTTCCGGGCAGTTCTTGTATTCGAACAAGACGTTATCAAAGGAAATTTCACCGTGCATTTCCTGGTCAAACGGGTAGCCGTAAGGCAACAGCACCATTTGAGTGCCGCCCTGTGTAGGCATGGCCTGAATGGTTGCGGGGTCTTCGATTTTGCGGGCAACGCTGTCGTATTTACCGACGACCATTTCGCCACTGACCAGCTTTGCCAGTCTGATATCGTAATTACTCATGAAATGTCTCCTTGATGGTTTGGTTCCCCTAAGTAGGTATCCGCACTCGTGCTGTCAAGCTTTCGCGTGTGAATGGGGTCTCACGTGTTGTTTGGGGACTGTTTTTGGTGTGGCGGGTGGACCGTATAGGTCAACACTGCCCCGACCAGGCACAGGACGCCGCAGATGGTGAAGGCCATGGGAAAGTTGTCCATGTCGCCGAGGAGACCTCCGAGAATGGGGCCGAAGATGCCTCCAACGCCATAGGCAAGAAAAACGAATGGATAATTTTGGCCCACGGTGTGTGCACCAAAGGTATCGGCAGTCATGGTGGGGAACAGGGCGAAGTTGCCGCCGAAGTTGAATCCGATGAAGGTGGCCCCCACATAGAGAATAAGTTCGTTGGTGGCCATGGTCGGGAAGCCGATGACGCAAATTCCTTGCGTGGCGGTCATGATGATGATCGCGGCCTTTCGTCCCATGAGATCACTCATCATGCCCCAGGCGATACGACCTATTCCGTTGGCCAGACTGAAAAAGACTGCCATGGCCGTGCCCGCTATGGCACTGGCTTCCACCGCACTATATCCTGCTCCCTGCAACGCCTCCATTGGGTACAACTTCATCAGTCCGATGGACATCAGTCCCGCGCCCGCACTGAAGGTGAATGTCAGGAAAATGGCGTGAAATTGACGAGTTCTGAGCATTTCGCCAGAGGTGAATCCCTGTTTGCCTTTTGTGGATGTGGCAGCCGTTTCGGGTGGAGTGTAGCCCGGGGGCAGCCAGCCGTCAGGCGGGTAGACCATCCAGAGACCGCCGGAGATGACGAGCACGGTAAAGGCGATGCCATAAAGGACAAAGGTGGTGGACAGCCCGAAGGTGGCGAGCAGATGCGCCCAAGATCCGGCGAGTTTGACCCATCCCATGGCACCGAATCCGAATCCTGCGACGGCCAGGCCGGTTATCATGCCTTTTTTGTCCGGAAACCACCGCATTCCCACGGCAATGGGCACCACGTATCCAATGCCGATTCCCGAGCCGCCAATGACACCGATGCAGAGCAGGATCAGCCAGAAATTCGTTCCTCCGAACAATCCGGCCAATATATAGCCTGCCCCCAAGACCACGCCGCTGATGACGGTCAATGTGCGAGGACCCCAGATCGGAAGTTTTTTCCCGGCCCAGACCATGATGAGGGCGAAACAGGCCAATCCCACGGCAAAGACGACCTGTGTTTGTATTTTTGACCAGCCGACGGCCTTGAGTGCCGGGGTGAAGACCGACCACGCGTAGATTGCACCGAGGCTGAGCTGGATGAGGATTGCGCCGATGACGACCAGCCAGCGATTCATGGGTTTTGTTCGAGCCATTGTGTGTTCCCTTTTGAGCGGATGGTTTTCCATGAAGAGTAAGACAGGGGTTGGGTTGAAAGTCAACAAAAGAGCGGGACTGCTCAGTGTCAGTCCCGCTCGTGAGGATGATGGTTTGGATAATCAGGCGGTTTCCGGGCCGTGGAGAATGGCCATGACTTCCGCAGTGTCAGGGGGCAGTGCCGCCTCGCCTTTGGAAGCGTATTCCATTTTTGAAACCGCATAGATAGCGATGAATGTCAGGATCATGACAAAACCGCCGGGGTTTTTGAATTGCAGGAATCCCGGGAGCAATCCTTTGCCGAGGATCATGAAAAACGAGCCAGTGATGCCGGTAATCAGACCTGCGCAGGCACCGTTTTTCGTCATCTTGGGCCACCAGACACCCATGACGAGCACCGGGAAGAACGTGGACGCGGCAATGGCAAAGGCCAGTCCGACCAGGACCGCGATCTGCATGGATTCCGCCCAGAAACCGAGCGGGATACCGAGCAGTCCGACAATGATGGAGGCGATACGCGCCACGGTGACGCGGGATCGTTCCGGCATGTCCGGGTTGAAGACGTTGACCACCAGGTCGTGACCGATGGCTCCGGCGCAGGCGATAATCAGTCCGGCCACGGTGGACAGGATGGCCGCAAACGCTCCGGCGACCACGATACCGAGCAGAAGTTGTCCACCGAAGTAAGACCCTGCGACCGGGACAGCCAGATTTTTGCCGTTGTCCGCCAGCCAGTGCATCAGGTGGGGCGAGACACCCATGGCCTCGCCGCGCAGGAAGGCGTAGCGAATGACATGGCCGACATATGGGCTTAAAATGTAGAACATGCCGATGAGCAGCAGGACATAAATGACCGTTTTGCGGGCGGCCCGGCCATCCGGGGCAGTGTAGAAACGAACGAGAATATGAGGCAGCCCAGCGGTGCCGAACATCAGGGCCAACAACAGGGACAGAGTGTCTTTCAAATTGGTCAACCAGTAGGCGGGAGCAGTGTATGCCGCGCCGTCAAATGCTTGGCCTGTCACGGGTTCCGCGCCTTTGAATCCATGGATGAACTGGACCACTTCAGTATAGGTGTATCCTTTGACCATGAAGGGAATGAAGGCGAGCAGAAACATGGCGCCAAAGAGAATCCAGAATTGGACCAACTGGTTGACGGTTGTCGCCTTCATGCCGCCGATCGTGACATACAGCGTGATGATACAGGCGATGATGACGATGGAGGTTTCATATTCCAGATTTAACAACAGGCCCATGACCTTGCCCGCGCCGAGCATCTGTGGGGCCATGTAGAAGAGGGAAACGAACAGGACGCCGATCACGCCGAGAATCCGTGCCCGTTTTGAGTGAAATCGTTCGGAAACGAAATCAGGCACGGTGTATCGGCCGAATTTTCGCAGCGGTGAGGCCAGAAACAGCAACAGGGCAATGTACCCCACAAAGAAGCCGAGGGCATAGATGATGCCGTCGAATCCGAACAGGAATGCGACGCCGGCCACGCCGAGAAAGGACGCGGCAGACAGATAGTCTGACGAAATGGCTGATGCGTTGATAAAGGAATTGACCTTGCGGCCCGCCAGATAATAGTCCGCAGAGGTTTTTTGGCGGCGGAACATGAAGGTCGTGACCACGGTGAAGGCCAACATGCAGCCAATCAGGACCAGCGCGGTGAAGGGGATTTGATAGCCGGTTTCCATGCTATTTTTCTCCTTTGAGTTTTCTGGCGATGTCGTCTTCCATGGCGTTCGCTTTATGGACGTACCAGATGAAGAGCACCCAGGTTATCGGATAGATTGCGATGGCGACCAGCCAATAGTGGAGGGGAAAGCCCATGATGGAGATTCGAGCGACGGTCTCACCTGCCAGATAGACCAGCAGGAAAATGCCGATGACACCGGCGAAATACGGAATGCCGACGCTCAGGGCAAAGGCGAGTTGCTTTTTGCGGATGGTTTCAAATTGGTCCATGATCTGGCCCTCCTCTCTGGTTGTGATGTTTGCTGTTGTCCTCCTTTTATCGTAGTGGAGAGGCTGAAAGCAGTGCTTTCAGGTAAACGGTCAAACTCGCTTGGTCATTGGTCAGGCGTGTTTGAAACAGACGGCTAACGGGTGATTTTTTCCGGTTAACGGTTGATTCGTCAGTCCCGGAGATGCGTAGTGTCCACCAATTCAGGGGAAAAACCGACGGTCAGAGGTCGTGACAGAAGGCGTTTTGACACGTCCGGAGGGGATATCCCCGGGCTGTTTTCCATGGTTCGGAGCGGCGATCTGACCCGTATTCGACATATCCGTTGTATCCGGGTGGAGGAGTGGGTTTCGAGCGGTGTGTCTGCCGAGACCATGTGCATTCGTCTTTCCCGATTCAACCGGGATGTCATTGCGGCAGTGATGGAAGCCCATGCCGAAACGTATCCATGGCTTCGGTTGTGTACGGTCCTTGAATTCGGTTCCGGCGGGCGGGATGAACAGGTACTTGGGTCGGATCAGGACAATGGGCTGCTCATGGCGGTGTCGCCGGATGCGGATGTCTTGGATGAATGTACGCAATCCATTGTCATGGCACTGGACGGTGCAGGGCTGCCCTTGTGTGATGGCGGTGTCATGATGAGTCTCGCTCAATGGCGGGGCCGATATGACGAATGGGCGGACCGACTGATGCAGTGGTTGGCCAATCCTGCTGAAAAGGGAGCGTGGCAATCCGGGCTTATTCTGGATTTTGCGGCGATCCCCGAGACTGATGCCGCCGTGGAACTGCTGCGGGATCGATTGTGGAGTTTTGTTCAGACCAAACCGCTCGTGATTTCATTGCTTGTTCAGGAATTGATGGACTATCGGCTTCCGTTGACGTTTTATGGTGCGTTCGTGACGGAAAAAGAGGGGATCTGGCAGGGATATTTGAATATCAAGAAAAGCGTACTTGCGCATTTGACCAACAGTGTTCGAATACTTGCCCTCAAATATTCGGTGGTTTCGTCCAATACGTGCGAACGCATCCGGGCCTTGACCCGGGCCGGGCATGTGTCGGCCAACCATGGGGTCCAGTTGTTGGAAGCGTGGGAATATGTCCAGCACAAGCGGTTTGCGATCGGTCTGGAATGTGCCCGTGAGTTGTTGCCTCCGCATAATTACGTCAACCCGGCGTATCTTGATTCGGAGGAGAAAAAACAGTTGAAAGCGTCCATTCATGCCGTTGAAAAACTGGTTCGTTTGGTTCAGGCCGGAACCTGGATGTGATTTCGGCGTCAATTTTGCATTTCCCTGTCTGTCTGACGCAATTTCGACGGATGGTTGTTTATAAGGATACTGTTTGTGAATGTTCTGATTATCAATTTGACCCGTTTTGGGGATCTCATTCAAACCCAGCCCGTTATTTCCGGTTTCAAGCGACAGGGACAGACGGTGGGCGTGGTCTGTCTTGAAAATTTCGCGTCCGTCATGCACCTGCTTGACGGCGTGGACCGCACGTTCCCTTTTCCGGGAAATCAGGTTCTGTCCGGCGTGCGTGACGATTGGCGGCTGGCTGCACGGGATATCGCTGCATTCAAAAAAACTATTTTTGACATGTTTTTGCCTGACTTGACGGTGAATTTGACGCCGTCTGTTGCCTCCCGTTTGTTGGCGTATCACCTGACTTCTGAACACGGACAGACCGTTGGGTTCACCGTTGATTCGTTCGGGTTCAACGCGGACACCTCCTCCTGGGCGGCATTTCTTCAGATGGCCGGAGCCAACCGGGGGGCCAGTCCCTTCAATATTAGCGATGTCTTTTGCCGAACAGCGGGGGTGGATGGGCAGGATGGTTCCCTGGACCTGGCCGCGCCCGGGCATGATGACCTGGCCGTGGCCGATCAGTTGTTGCAATCGAGACCGCAGGGGACACAGGGGTTTGTCGGGTTGCAACTCGGGGCCAGTGAAGACCGCCGTCGGTGGCCCGTGTCATATTTTATTGAGACCGCCCAGATGCTTTGGGAGCGGGACGGCTTGCTTCCTGTATTACTCGGTTCTGAGAGTGAGCAGGAGCTTGGCGACCGATTTGTCGAAGGCGCGACGTGTCCGCGTCTCAACTGCATGGGCCGAACGTCTTTGGGACAACTGGCTGGCGTGCTGTCCCGGTGTGCGGTGCTGGTGACCAATGATACCGGCACCATGCACCTTGCCGCCGGACTCGGGGTGCCGGTGTGTGCCGTGTTTCTTGCAACAGCGCAGCCATGGGATACGGGACCGTATCGGGCGGGTGCTCTCTGCCTGGAACCGGATATGGCCTGTCATCCCTGCGAATTTGAGACGGAATGTCCGCATGATTTTGTATGTCGCAAGGCCGTGCCCCCGGAAACCATGTACGCGGCGGCACATCAATTGGTCTCGCCGGAAACAGCGGGTGTCATAGATGGCGCGCGGGTGTGGCGCACGACATTTGGTCAGGATGGCTTGATGGGGTTGGATTCCATATCCGGTCACGAAAGGACAGACGGGGCCGTTTGGATCTCGATTCAGCGGGCCGCCTTTTCGGCATTCCTTGACGGGCGACAACAGGCTGACACCCATGGGCAGGGGATGACGCTTCGGCCGGAATTTCGAGAGAAAATATCCAAAATTTTGACAAATGCCATGGGTGTGCTTTTTTTGTTGTCACAACAGGCCCACCTGTTGCAACTCCAACCCCGCCCTGGAATAAAAAGTAAATTCATGGCTTCATGGCAGCTGTTTCAAAATATGCTGTCTTCCAGTGAACACCTTAAAATCATAGCGTTATTATGGATGTTCGAGACGCAGCAACATGGGGATGACCTTTCGTCTTTGCGAGGTCTGATTGATCGATACACCCACCTTTTGACTGCCTTGCGTGACAGCCTGAGCGTCTAGGCACGAATCTTGAATAATTCCGGAAGAGCCGATAAAAGCGGCACATTGTATCATACCCTTTCGAAGAGGAGATCAGCATGATCATTATTGACGGTAAACAGTATGACATCGGTTCCCATAATTTTGAGAACCTTGAGCAAGTTTTTGAAAAAGTGCTAGAAGATGGGCATCTTGAAGACCGCGTTGTGACCAACGTGGCAGTAAATTCCGAGCCGTTTTCGGAGATATATCCCCATCAGGCCGAAGATATGGAAATGGCTGACATCCAGTCCGTGGAAATCACCACCATGGCGACCAATGAGATGGCCGTGGAAATCACCTTGGAATTGTACAAAGTGGTCAACATCATGGCTGAGGGTGGCAAGCGGGTTGCCGACTTGTTTCGTCAGGCTGATGACGCCGAGGCCCTTGAAACGTATCAGGACCTGATTGATGTCATTCGGAATTTTCTTACCATGGTTGGTGTACTGCGCGATGAATATTCGCTCAAGGATTATCCTGAATATGCCTCCAGCGCAGAAGCCATGAATGAGATGTTCACGGAAATGGGGAACGTGTTGGAGAATGAGGATTGGATTCTTCTGGCCGATTTGCTCGAATATGAATTTCTTCCGGCGGTGGAAAAATGGAAAAAGGTCATCAAGCAGTTGCGGGACGACATTCGACTCACGACGAGGGAGATATGACAGCTCGCAGTCTCATGTTGGACAAGGCGCTGTCTATTGGCCGCCGAGAACTCGGCTGCTTGTCGGAAGGAGATGTCTTTGCGGCGGAAAAGCTTGCGCATGATCGGGAACGGATTCTCGATGAAGCCATCGGAGATTTGTCCAGGGAGTCACTTCAGGTACTGGCAGACAAATTGGTCGAAATGAAATCCCTGCATGATGAAATCACGGATGAAGCCCGACGACTTCGTGAAACGCTCAGGCAGGACCTGACTAGTATGAAACGAAAGAATCGTCGTATCGCCGGCTACAGCTACGGAGCTGGCAATATGCCACGGTTGGCAAAAGAACGTTTTTTGAACAAGGAAAGTTAGTTCTTCAAAGGGTATGTCATGAAAAAGCCCCGGCCTGGCGGTCGGGGCTTTTGTGTGTTTATTCCTCTGAACGGTTGGCCCAGTTGAGGCGGCCGGTGGATGGGTCGGGGGTGGCTGTGGCCGTGAATTCGATGCCCATGCGGGTGAACCCGGGGCGGCTTTCTTCCAGTGAACGAATGGTCCCGGCATACCAATAGGGCTTGAAGGCTTTTTCTTTGAAATTGAACATGAATAGGTTGATGACAACCGGCGAATCCGGGCCGCAGTCATTCGGAATCAGGCTGTTGGTGATGCTTAATCCAACGCCGCCGTTTGAGATGTTGACCACACCATTGGCATTGTGTGCCGTGTTTTCTGAAGAAAAGGAGTTCACCCCGATCTGAGGGATGGCGTCCTGATACGATGTATCCGAGAAAATCGGGTCTTCCAACCAAAGTTTGACGCGGATGAATTGTTGATCCGCCACTTTTTTCCGGGCGTGCTTACGACGGGAATTCATGGTGTAGCGCGTTGGGACCGACAGAACCATGAGGTTGGCTGTTCTGGTGGAGTGGCCCAGTTTCAGCAGCGTCGTTGAGAATGAATTGACCGTGCCTTTCGGTGTTTTTATGGGAGCAAAAACACAGAAGAGCTTCCGGTTTTTGTCTGTGGTAAACGGTCCGATTCGTTCGATGATTTCACAGGTTATCTTGTTGGTTTTTACGGCCGTGATGACACAGCGCAGGGAAATTTCATTGGTATCCGGGCCGTTCATGATGTCAATCACGGTTCCCTTTTCCCGTAAGGCACGGGGGATGTTTATTCTGGATGCGCTGTTCTTCTTTTTTGGACGCCGCAGGAGCACGAGGCCAAGGAGCAGCAGGATGATGGCCAGAAGTGCGAGCACGAGAGCCTCGCCATATCGGATGGTTTCATCCGGTATCCCTGGAAAGAGGCGTTGGCCCAGGTCGGTCAGTAGTGTGGTCAGGGAAAAAACGGTTTCCTGTGTTTTCATTGCATCTGTGGACTAGAAGTTGACGAAGTGTTTCTTGGCTTCAAGCACTTTTCCAAGATAACGGCGCGTTTCAGCGTAGGGGGTCTTTGTGCGAAGCGTGGTATAGATTTCGCCCGGTGACAGCCTGTTTATGGTTTGTGCCGCTTTTTTCGTGTTTTTGTCAAAGGTTCTGAAAACGGTTCCGGCTCCGCCATTGTATCCCGCGATCACGCAATATTCGCGTGAGACCGGATTGACGACACCCTTGAGGAATCGGGTGTCCAAAAGATGCAGATAGGCCGCTCCATAGGTGATGTTGGTTTGGGCACCCAGCAAATCCTTGGTGGACGGTTGGCCTTTTCGACCGTGCAGGTACCGATAGACATCGCTTCCCGCAGTGGCCGGGACAACCTGCATCAGCCCGATCGCATTGGCCGAGCTGAGTGCGAACGGATTGAAATCGGATTCGACTTTCATGATGGCAAAGATCAGATTTTTACTGACATTGAATCGTTTGGCGGTGGACGTGACCAGAGAGGCGTATTTTCTGGCCCGGACGTCCAGATGATCCTTGACCATGTGAAATGTGACGAAATGGGCAGTTTTCCCTGAAATCGTTCGAGTCTTCAATGCGGTCTGAATGAGCCTGTCCGCAAACTGGCTGGCCCGCCATTCCCAGCGAATGTCTTGGGATTTATGGTCTTTGACTTCTCCGAGCAAAAATGGCGTGTCCCCGAGTGTGATGGTCTCGGCGGAATACAGGTTGACGGCCCGGGGATCATTGGGTGTCAGCAGGGTGGTGACAATCGCTGTGTGGAGACTTTTTAACGGAGCCGTGTTGTCCAGTGTCTCCACAGTGATATTGCCGGTATCGAAATCAACACTGGCGCGAGAGAGATAATTTTGTGTATATTTGACATACTCCTTGGGACGCGGAACACGAATGTCGTCTTTGCCCCAGATGGATCGGATTGCCTCGACAAAATCCTCGACACATTTTTGGACGTGTTGCACGTCGGTCTTGATGGATGTTGGGTTCGAGGCATATTGGACCGCTTTGTCCCGTGCCAATGTTTCGGCAACAGCGGCAGGATCGCCAGAAACCGTGGCCCGGGCGATTCGTATGGCGTCGGAGCGGGAACATCCGGTAAGGAATATCACTGTGAGAAGGAGAATGAGGATTCGTGTCATTTCGTTGTAAAGAGTAGAGGTTTTGACAGACCTGAGTCTGCCATTAATGGTCTTCATCGCTATAGTTTTCTTTGAGAATATGTTCAAGCCCGTGCACACGATTGCACCATAGAGTACCACAGTATGCCAGATTCTCCTGTTGTTGAACGCATTGCCCCCGAGTTTGAAGCCTTGCTTCCCCGTTTTTTCGAGATTTCGAAAGGGGATGCGGAAGAGATGCGAACGGCCTTGAACAATGGAGATTTTGAGACCCTGAATCGATTGGGACATACGACACGGGGGACCGGGTGTGGTTATGGGTTCAAGGGCATGGGCGAGATTGCCCGGAGTATTGAACTCGCGGCCAAGGCCCGTGATTTTGACAAGGGACAGGAACAGATTGGCCGTCTTTTTCGATATCTTGAAAGCGTCCAGATCGAATTCGGCGAGTAGTTTTTGTGGGCGGACATGAGTGTCCACCCACGATACGTTTTTTTGCGTCTACAGGAGCTGCATGGCAGCATCCACTTCCCAATTCTCATGAACGATCTTGTTGAGAGCCGCCACGATGTGGGCGGGTTTTTTGTGTTGGAAGATGTTCCTGCCGACCGACAGACCAGCCCCTCCGGCCTGAATTGAATCGTAGACCATCTGGACCAGGTCCCGATCACTTTCCAGCTTGGGACCACCTGCAATGACGACTGGCACACAACATCCTTTCACGACTTTTTTGAAGGATTGCGGGTCGCCCGTATAATTGACCTTGATGATGTCAGCTCCCAGTTCCACACCGACACGAGCGCAGTGTGCCACGATATTCGGCGCGTATTCATTGTCGATTTTCGGGCCGCGTGCGTACATCATGGCCAGAACAGGCATTCCCCATTCGTTGGCTTCAGCACACAGTGAACCCAGGTCTGCCAACATGTTTGGTTCTGTTTCATCGCCCAGGTTGACGTGAACGGATATGGCGTCTGCCCCGAGTTTGAGTGCATCGGCCACCGTGCCGACCAATGCCTTGGCATTGGGATGGGGTGACAGTGATGTTGAGGCGGAGAGATGAATGATCAGTCCGATATCCTTGCCGCCTGCCCGGTGGGAACAGCGGGGAATTCCCTTGTGCATGAGCATGGCGTTGGCACCGCCTTCGGCCACTTGATCCACGGTTTTGCGAAGGTCAACCAGTCCATAGATGGGACCGACTGTCACGCCATGATCCAATGGGACGATAATGGTTCGCCCGTTGTTGCGATTCATGATTCGTTCCATGCGAATGGCTTTTCCGAGATGCATAGGTGCTCCTTGTTTTGAAGGCCAGCAAAGCGGCGTCTCCCCAAAAAAAAGAGGCCGCAGATCGATCTGCGGCCTCTTGGGTGTGTATTCGGGCTAAAGACTAGCGCACACCATGACCGCAGGCGTTCCTAAATATAAAAGCACAAAAAAAGCGTGTCGTCATGGTGTTCATTGTCAATATGTATCCGTTTGTTTTGTCGCCTGTCAAGTTGTGTTCAGTGATGGTGCTGGTGATTCGGAGCGATTTATTTCGCTAACGCAATGCACTTTAGTTCGACCAGTCCACCCAATGGCAGACCGCCAACCTGGATGGCCGCCCGGGCAGGTTTATGATTGGCGAAATATTCAGCATAGATGGCATTCAGATCAGCGAATTTTCCCATATCCATGACAAAGACGTCCACGCTCAGGACTTTTTCGAGAGAAGAACCGGCTTCTTCAAGAATGGCCTTCATGTTTTCCAGTGCCTGTCTGGTCTGGGCTTCAAACCCGTCCGCGAGTGTGCCTTCACTGGGAATGATGCCGAGTTGGCCGGAGACATAGACCACGCCGTTGGCTGTGGTTGCCTGTGAGTACGGGCCGACAGCCGCAGGGGCCGTGTCTGTGTGAATCAAGGTGATGTCTGACATGAGTTGCTCCTTTATTTGGTACTATGTGTTTGCTTTTCCCCAAAGATATGCGTCACTCAGCGCGTCCGGGAGACGGCGGGTGATCGGGACAAGAATGGCCATGGCCACAAGACCGAAAGTCAATCGTCCCCAAAAGATGCCACTGAGTTGGGCACCGATGAGCATCATGAGGAGTGTGTCTTCGATCATGGAATGGCAAAATCCCATCAAGGTCAGCGAATAGAAAACATCCTTGCGGTCAATACGTCCGGACTGCGATTCATTGATGATGAGTCCGCCACCGTAGGCGAGTCCGAGCGTGAAGCCGATGATGGTGATGGTGGAGGCCTTGGGTCCGATCCCGATGAGTTTCAGGATGGGGCGGAGCAGGGTGTTCATGAGATCCACCGCTCGAATGGCTGTCAGAATCCGCATCATGACCATCAGCCCGAGAACGATACCGAAGATTGAAAGCAGATTCTTTGTTTCACCCCAAGCCCATTGAAGCAGAGTTGGATCGACAGGGCCCTCGCTGTGAAAAAGAATGACGGCTGGTTCCTGTAGGGTGCCGCTGGCTGAATAAATCCAATGTAAAATCAGGCCGAGCGTGAAAGCCCCGATGAGTCGGGAAAGAATTTGAAAGGCGAATTTGGCACCGGATCGCTGTGCAATGGCTCCTTCCACGAGGAATCCGTGGCCGACGAGGAGCAGAACGGCGAACACCGTAACCTGTTCCGTGTTCAATGACATGTCGCGGGCCAGCGAGAGAAAGACAATCAGTCCGGCATACATGGAATTGACCATGGCGGTTGCCCAAGCCAGTCCGAGTTCAGCGGGAAGCCCGAGAAGCCCCATGATCGGTTTGAGCGGCATGGCCACATATTGAATGAGATCGAATTCTTGAAGTAGTTTAACCCCGATAATGACGGGGATCATGATCTTGAAAAGCTCGAAACAGGCGAAAAAAGCGTCGCGAATGAGGTCGTGTGTAATGGAAAAAATTTTATGCATGATACTCCTTAAGTCGAAGCGACCATAGAGTATCTTTTATTAAAAGAAAAGAGTGTCTGAAAGAGGGTGTCGATGTGACCGACGTTTTGGGGGGGCGACACGCTGAGGGACTTTTCAGGGCCTCTCAGCGTGTCGGTATTTTTTTTGAGATGTTAGAGTATTGATTTGGCGATGTGGAAGACCACGATTGCCATGCCGAATGCCAATGTGGTTGATCCCACGACGCTGAAGGCGGCCCATTTCCAACTGGATTCCCGTGCCATGGTCACCACCGTCACGAAGCAGGGGGCGTAGAGCATGGTGAAGATGATGAGAGCCAAGGCCGACGCTTCCGAGAAGAGTGGGTCAGCGACCAGCTTTTCCGATAACGGTTGGGATTCTTCTGCGTCAATTTCACCCAGAGAATAGGCGGTGCCGAGGGTCGAGACAATGACTTCCTTGGCCGCGAATCCGCCGGTCAGAGCGATGTTGATGCGCCAGTTGAATCCGGCCAGTTGGGTCATTGGTTCAAGAGCGGTACCGATCCGGCCTGCGAAAGTGTGCCTGATGGCTTCTTCGGCTTCGGCGTTGTCGATTTGGGCAATATTATCTTCAACCTGTGCTTGTGCCCGCAGCGATTCATAATGGGCGAGGCGTTCTTCCGGCAATTGCGGGAAGGTCATCAAGGCCCAGAGCAATATGGAGATCCCGAGAATGACGGTTCCCGCCTTCTTGGCATATTCCCAAGTGCGTTCCCATGTGTGGATCAGGACCCCGCGCAAAGTCGGCATACGGTAAGGCGGCAGTTCCATGACAAACGGGGTGGACGCACCTTTGATGACGGTGGAGCGAAGGATTCGAGCCACGATGAGGGCCATCATCCAGGCGCACAATGTAATCAGGAGCATGACCGTTGCTGCGTGTTGGGGAAAGAAGGCTGCGGTGAGCATGAGGAACACCGGAACTTTGGCCCCGCAGGTCATGTATGGAGCAACAAAGAGTGTTGCCAATTTTTCTTTGGGACTCCGCAAGGTGCGGGCAGCCATGACACCGGGGACAGCGCAGCCCCCGGCGATGCCTCCTGAAACAATAAACGGAAGAACGGATGTTCCGTGCAAGCCGAAGACCTTGAAAATACGGTCGAGCATGTAGGCCATACGGGCGATGTACCCGGAGTCTTCCAGTGCGGAAATCATCAGGAACATGAACATGATGAGTGGCACGAAGCCGAGGACGCCGCCGACACCATCGATGATACCGGAGACCACCAGTGAACGCAGGTGTCCATCCGGCAAGGCATTATAGGCTGTATCTCCCATCCATCCGAAAAGTGCTTCCAACCATCCCATGGGTATTTCGCCGACGGTAAAAGTGACTTTGTAGATCAAGTAGACGATGGCCAGCATAATCGCTGGACCGAGAAAACGGTGGGTGAGCACTCTGTCCATTTTGTCTGACCGACTGATACGGTCTTCGTCCAGCACCGGATAGGAGACAACGTCTTTTATCATGCCTGCGATGAATCCATACCGATGGTCGGCGATGAGGGCATCTGGCCGAGCTTTCAACGTTTTTTCAGTGTGGTCCGCAACATCGATCGCCATTTTCTCGAGCGTATCTGACAAGGATGTATTGGTCATGCGTCCCTTGATAACCACATCTTCATCGCGTTCGAGATATTTGATGCCGGTCCAGCGGGCTGGGACTTTGTCTGTCAGAAAGCCTTCTGCTTCAATAAGTTTGACCATTTCATCCAGAACAGGGTCAAGGTCCGGGCCATAGGAGATATTAAGCGGTTTCCATGCACCGTCTTGTTCCTTGGCTAATTCAAGGGTCTTTTTCAGGAGCTTTTGGGTTCCTTGATCGTTTCGTGCCACGGTTTCAACCACCGAGCATCCGGAAAGTTTGGCGAGCCGTTCACTATCGATGTGCTTGCCGCTGCTGCGGACTTCATCCATCATGTTGAGACCGAGGACGAGAGGAACGCCGAGTTCCATGATTTGGACAGCCAGATAGAGGTTTCTTTCCAGCGCGTCGGCATTCATGATGTCAATGACGACTTCAGGGCGTTCATCGACTAAAAAGTTTCGGGCGACCAGTTCTTCCTGCGTATAGGCCGTCAGCGAGTATGTCCCTGGCAGATCCACGAGGACAACGGAATCGCCATTCATGGTGATGTGACCGGTCTTTTTTTCAACGGTCACTCCTGGCCAGTTGGCGACATGCTGTCGTGCGCCAGTGAGCGAGTTGAACATGGTGGTTTTACCGCAGTTCGGATTCCCTGCGATACCAATGGTAAATTCTGTCATGGGTTAGTCCTCCAACAGCGTGACAGTAATATGATCGGCTTCGCTATTGCGAAGGGTCAAGGTAAAATCCTTGAGTCGCAGGGCAACGGGGTCCTTGAGCGGTGCTTTGCCAATGACATGGACTTCGGTACCGGAGATTAATCCCATATCCCGAATGCGTCTTCCGAGTTCCCCCTCGGCCGCAACGGTTTTAATTTTGAGTTTCTGGTTGACCTTGGCTTTTCTTAAACAAAAATCTTGAGACATGATGTATTCCTTAGACTGTTCTGGTTGATAAAGGATATCAACAATGGTGCAAAAAAAATTAGTGAGAGCCTGGACAACCTTTCGAGTGTGGTTTGTTTTGAATGCTGGAGCATGAGCCAGCCTGTCCGCATCCCGCACAACCGCAGGAAGCACCCGTAGTCCTAAACTGTCGGACAAGCCGACGTCCAACGAAAAACGCAGCAATAATGACGATGCCAATGGCAAGAAGTGTGTCTATCATTTTTTCCCCTCAAAGTTATACCCTGAAATTCAGGCGAGACAAGTGGGTTGTAATGATGTTGAGAATCAGTGTCAAGTGATTCTCGGTAAAAAAACATACCATGATGGGAGGCGATTGTCTTTTGTGCAACTTGTGCTCGTTGTTATTTTATGCTGAGATGCCCATCAACACAGGCTGCGGAATCGTGAAGGTTAAAAAGTAAAAGAGTGTGAATGGAGTCAGGTATGGATGAAGATTCAAGAGATTTTATGCGATGGATCGATGCTCTTGCCAAGGGAATCATTGCCGGGGCAGCGATAGGGTATTTGTTCAGCCTGACCGACATGATGCCCCCCGGCAAAGCCGTCGTCCTCGGGGGCCTCGCCGGCTGCCTTGCCGCAATCACCTTCAAAAATCGTCAGGATGATAAGAAGGACGACGAAAAATAAAGCTATTTTTTAGGTTCGCTGAGAAACGTGTTCAGACACAGTTGGGTGGCCACGCTTGAAAACAAAAATATATCATTTTGAATCGTTTCATGGCGTGTCTTTGTCATGGTCAATTCTGAACTTTTTGTGATGGTATAGATTTTTATCCTTCATCCTCATTATGTGTATCGAGTCTATTCCCGATCAAACGGAGCGCCTCATCAATACATTCTTCCGGGTGAAATGTTTCTAGGCATTCACGGGTCTTGCATTGGTTTTTGTTGCAGAAATGGCACGGAAGACCTTTGTCTACGCTGACATGTTCATCAGAGGGGTATTTCCAGCCCAATCCGGTGGCACCGTGAATGACCAGTGAGGGTGTGTTGACCGCGACTGCAAGGTGGCGGGGGGCGGAACAGTTGCCGATGTGCAGGGTGGCCTGTGATTGCACTGCGGCCATCTCTCGGAGAGAAAGCATTTTTTGTGAAATGACCACACCTTCTCCAGCAAGTCTGCCGACTTCTTCAGCGACTGGCAGTTCTCCCGGACCGTATAAAATGAAGAATTTCAGCTTTGGATACTGAGCGTGGATGAGTTTGATGAGTCCTGCAAAATGGCGTTCTGGCCATTTGCGGGTGATACGTCGGTGGCTAGGGTCAATCGTCACGAACTGGTGTGCCTGCATCCCCTGAGACTGGACGAATTCTGAGGCCCACTGTTTTTCGGCATCGGTGAAAAAGACTTCAGGCGGTTCTCCATTCCATTCGATCCCCAGCGGACGCAGTACGCTTGCCTTGCATTTCGCCGCATACCCGTTGAGTGGAGTGCTCCAATGGCTATAGAGATGACGATTATACCATGGAGGCGTGAAGGTCAGGCGGACTGGAGCATCCGAGAAGCGGACAACCCATTTGCATCGTGGAAGTTGTTGGAAATCCACAATAAGATCATACCCACTCTTGCCGACTTTTCGGTAATAACGAAGTGCGGTGAGAGGATTTCTCAAGGCCTTTTTGTCAATGGTCCAGACATGGTTGATGTGTGGGTTGTTTTCAAGCACCGATGCGCATTTCTTTTCGGTCAATACGTCAAGTTTGGCTTCGGGGTATCGTTCCTTGAGAAGCCTGAAAGAAGGGGTGGCGAGAACAACATCGCCGATTTGCCGAAGTTGACAGGCGAGAATCCTTTGAGGGGCTATATTCGTAATATCGTTCATTCTCTGTATAATCTTTGTGAAATTGTCGTGTCTTTTTTACGTTTTCCCGCTGGGCGGTTAACCGCTTTTTCATGCATCATAAAATATACGGTGAAGATACGCGTTTGTATACGTGTTTTTATTCCTGCACAAGTCCAAGAGAAGGCCTGACCGAGTCTGGTGCTTTTCTGGAACGATAATACGGCGTTCTCCCTTGGAAAATAGTCGCTTTAACGGGGTGACGGCTGATCGGTGCTTATGGTAACCGATGGGGTGTCGAATCAATGTGTGAGGGAGATGTTTCATGCCGACAGAGAAGATTCTGCTTGTGGAAGACGACGCCATAGCCCGATTGGATATTCAGGTCGCCCTGGAGCGGGCTGGATATGGTGTCGCCGGGTATGCCGCAAGTGGAGAAAAAGCAATTGAGATGACGGACTCATTGAGCCCGGATCTTGTGCTTATGGATATTCAGCTTGAAGGCGCCATGGATGGTGTTGAGGCCGCTCGGGAAATACTTCGGAAGTTTGATGTCCCGGTCATTTATCTGACCGTTTTGGTTGATGAAGACACGCTGCACTGGGCAAAAACTACAGGGCCCTTGGGGTACTTGGTCAAACCTGTCGATCACAATGAGTTGAAGGCTGCGATCGAAATAGGACTGTACAGGCACCAGATGGAGCGCGAGCTTCGTAAGGCCAAACGTGAGGCCGAGGCCGCAAGCCGGGCCAAAACATCTTTTTTGGCAACAGTGAGTCATGAGCTTCGGACACCCATGAATGGGGTCTTGGGCATGACGGAGTTGTTGCTCATGTCGGATCTCGGAGATCCGTATCGGGAAAATGTCCGATTGATTCGAGAGTCGTCCATGTCGCTGTTGTCTGTGTTGAACCAGATCATCGATTATTCGAAAATGGAGGCCAGCTCTCTTTCTGTACGGAACATGGATTTTCGTTTGGAAGATCTTGTCACCGGGCTTGTGTCCCAATATTCGCGGACGGCCATGGCAAAGGAAATTGCTTTGACGTCGTCCATTGCTCCTGAAACGCCGAGTTGGATCAAGGGGGATTCTCCGAAAATTCGGCAGATTTTGGGGAATCTCATCAATAATGCCGTGAAGTTTACGGCGAACGGGCAGGTCTTGGTGGATGTTGCGCCGTTGGTTGAAGAGGTGCCCTCAGGGCGTGATGAACAGGAGAAGACCGTCGCAATTCAGATTTTGATTCAGGATACTGGTATCGGTATCCCCTCGGCTCAATTGACCGATATCTTCGAGAGTTTCAATTTGGCCGAGGACCATCTCTGTCACGCGACTGGTGGATTGGGGTTGGGATTGGCCATTGTCAGTCGGTTGGTCACTGTTCTTGGGGGGACGATCACGTGCTCCAGCGAAGAAGGAGTAGGAAGTACCTTTTCCGTGATTTTACCCTGTCTTCGAAGCCGGTATGAGGACCAGGCTCCGTCCACATTTGTTCTTGGGGATCAGTCGCCACTCAAGGGCGCACGCGTTCTCGTCGTTGAAGATGATCTGGTCAATCAACGGTATATCATCAGGCTGCTTGAAAAAATGGGGTGCAATGTCGTTCTGGCAGAAAATGGGGCTGATGCGATTGAGGCCCTCAAGGAACGACCCTTTGATATTATTTTTATGGATGTGGAAATGCCGACCATGAATGGCATTGAGGCAACTCGGCGTATTCGCAAGCCGGAGACCGGATGCTTGAACCCAGACGTGCCGATTGTGGCTTTGACGGCCCGGGCCATGTGGGGCGATGAACAGCGGTGTCTTCAAGTGGGAATGGATGATTACGTTGCCAAACCCGTGGATGTTGATACAATAGCCGCAATTATCCAATCGATTTTAAACCATGAATAGACGTGTCGCTTCTTCGACGCACTGTGAGCTTCCTAAAATATGAGCACTAACAAGAACCCGGTCCCTTTGCTGGACGGAGGAATCTACAAGGTCTTTTTTCTGCTGCTTTTTTCACTGTCCCTCTATTTGGGGTTTTCCTTGATCGCGCCCTTTTTGCATACGTTGCTATTTTCCACGGTCCTTGCTGTCCTTTTTGCGCCAGTGTTCGTGTGGGCTCTCAGAATTTGCAAGGGACAGCGGACCCTCGCATCCGTCATGACGGTCAGCATCATTGTTTTTGCCTTGATTCTACCCATGGCGTTTCTCTTTATGGCTCTTATCGGGCAGGGCGTGGAGTCGCTTGTTTCCTTGAATCAATGGGTGGCGCAAGGGCTGTACAAATCGCATCTCAGTCTTGATATGCTGGATAAATATGTTGATATGCTGAACCAGGAATTGCCATTTTTACGGATAGACGAAGTTGATATCCAGGCAAGCTTTATTGAATATTCCAGACAGTTTGCTCAGGGGATGCTTTCTTTCGGGACAGACTTGGTCAGAAATGGCACGAAATTTATCCTGCATTTTCTGCTGATGGTGTTCATTCTGTTCTATTTCCTGCGAGACGGTGTGAAGATGGTCAAGTATCTCAAGCATCTGTCTCCCTTGAGAAGTCGCCAGGAAGACTACATCATCGATTCGCTCAAACGAGTGTCCCGTGGAGTCCTTATGGGGTGTCTGCTCGTGGCCGTGTTACAGGGCATTGCCGGTGGAGTCGGTTTGGCCATTGTCGGGATTCCCGCCTTTTTCTGGGGGGCCATGATGGCGTTGTCCTCCTTGATTCCGGTGATAGGAACCGGATTGGTCTGGGTGCCGGCTGTCATTTACCTTTTCTTGGTTGGTGATTGGAAAATGGCGTTGTTTTTGGGGTTGTATTGCGGAATTTTCGTGGTTGGAATCGATACGATCCTTCGACCCATTTTTATGCGTGAAGCGGCTCGAGTTTCCACATTCTATATTCTTTTGGCCATTCTCGGCGGCGTCTATTCTTTTGGTATGCTCGGTATCTTTTATGGTCCGCTTATCTTGAGTTTCGTCATGGTCATGCTGCAAATCTATATTGAGGAATATGCCGAAGACCTCAAGAAGTCCGAGGAATGTGACTAATGCGTGTATCCCGGTTGTGTACTTTTTGTTTGATCGTGCTTGTGTTGATTTGTGCTGGTTGTGGACCGGAAATGTCCCCGCAACCGGTACTGGACGGGCAACCGACGTATGTTCCGCTTGAGGCGGATGAGGCCGAGGATCGTGCCAATACATTGTCCGGACATATGCAGGGACTGGAGTCCTGGACCGACCTTAAACCGGCATTGGAGCGGAGTCTGCGATATATTCGTTCTCGACCTGCTGACACCGTGTGTGTGGATCAACCGGGATTGCGATTGACATGGGCGCAACTTGGCGAGTCCGTGACCGAACTGCTTGGGATGTTAGAGGCATTGGATGAAGATATCGACCTCGTTGCCGAACGGTTTCAGTGGTTTAAGCTTGCGCCTCGAACACTCTTGACCGGGTATTATGAGCCGTGGTTGGATGCCTCTCTGACTCAGGATGAAAAATACGCGTATCCGATGTATGGGGTGCCTGATGACCTTCAGACGTCCCGTTTGGGGGCTTTCCATCCTCGATGGAAAGGAGAGTCTTTGGTCTATCGAATGGGTGAAAATGGGATTGAACCGTATTATGATCGTACCGCCATTGATCGGGACGGTGCTCTGGCTGGCCGTGGGCATGAAATTGCGTGGGGAGCGGATCGTGTCGATGTCTTTTTCCTTCAGATCGAAGGGTCAGGGCGGTTGGCTTTCCCCGATGGAAGCGCCAAGCATATTTTGTATGCGGGAAAGAATGGTCGTCAATACGTCTCAATTGGCCGTCTGCTCATAGATCAGGGATATATTCCGAAAGAAGCAATGAGTATGCAGCGTATCCGTTCGTTTTTGGAGGAGCATCCCGAGAAGATCGAAGAGATTTTGTACGCCAATCCGAGCTATGTCTTTTTCCGATTGGCCGATGAAGGGCCGTATGGTTCATTTGGGAATATTTTGACGCCACGGGTCAGTGTGGCTGTGGACCGGACCATGATTCCACTGGGGAGTGTGCTTGCGTTGAAAACGTCTTTGCTCGCCACTGATGGAACAACAGAGCCGTTCATGTCATTGGTGCTGGCCCATGATACGGGCGGTGCCATCAAGGGCACACGGATGGATTTGTTTTGTGGGTCCGGCGAAGATGCCGCGTATGTGGCGGGACATCTCCAGGCCGATTCCGAAGTCTTCATGCTGGTGAGTAAAAAGGTGCTCTCAGCGACATCCGAAGCCAAAAATTGAACGAAGGGCAGGGACATCCCTGCAAAAAAGGATAATTGAATGCAGTATGTCGGATTATTTGAGAAGGACAAGCAGGGCTATTCGGTGACTTTTCCGGATTTTCCCGCATGTACAACGTGCGGGGAGACGATGGATGAGGCCGTGGACCATGCGCATGAGGCGTTGGCCATGTTTGTTGAGTTTTTGGTTGAAGAAGGCACGACGTTGCCAGAGCCTTCTGACAAGAAAGCAATCATGGCGCAGGCGGCTCATTCATCCAAAAAAGCCATTAATATAACGGTCAAAGGGGATGGCAGTGATTTTGAAGAGTTCGAACTCGTCATGCATTCCCACCTGTTGGCACGGATCGAGAAATGTTGCCGGAAAAATAATATTTCCCCGGCTGATTTTTTGGCCATGGCCGCGAGAAAGGCGCTTGATTCGGCGGAGTTTGCCGGTTGAACCGCTGAGTTTTTACCATGTCGGTTTCGTAAATCGTCGGATGGACTATAAAAATGAAAAAAGGGCAGTGAATTGATTTTCACTGCCCTTGAATTTTGTTGGGTTATCGGGGGTATCGCCCCATGTTTCTTTCTTGTTTCAAGCCGTGCTGTGTCAGCTTGTCATAGTCCTGTTGATCGCGTTTCATTCGGTCCAGAATTCGTGTTGCACGTCGTTTGACGACTTCCTTGAAAGAAGCGCAATCAGTTGGCGGAAACGCTTCCAATACATCGTCGAGTTCGTGTGCTGCCTTGATCGAAATTTCCCCATGGATGAGTTCATGTTCTTCCAGTTTGATCATGAATTTCTTCCACCATTTTCGGGTTGCATAATCTACGCTATGAATGAGCTTCGGATACAGATAGGTCAGGTGAAGATAGACCGTTACCTGTTCGGGAGAACACTGTTTCCCCCGGTGTCTCCATTTGAAACTGTATCTGAGATCCGTGCGAGTGTGCGCCTGATAGGTTGAGCTGCCCTCATTGAGCGGGGAATGGTGTTTCAGGTTGTCGAAAATGTTTTTCGGATCATGGCCGTCCACGGGATAATACTCTGTGCTGACGGTCTTGACGACGTCGGCACAGGCGGTCGAGACTCCAAAGAGGAGTATGAACAATACCAGCATTAAACGGCGCATGATTTCCCTTTATTCGTCCTCCGAATCACAGAGATTTTCAAATTGCATCTGATAGAGTCGTTTGTACAGGGGACAGGTCTCAAGCAATTCTTCATGTTTGCCCTGGGCCACGATGTGCCCTTTTTCCATAACCACGATAACATCTGCGGACATGATCGTCGATAACCTGTGCGCAATGACAATGGACGTTCTGTCCTCAATCAGGTTGTCCAAGGCCTTTTGGACAATTCTTTCGGATTCGGTATCCAATGCACTGGTCGCTTCGTCCAGAATGAGCAAGCTCGGGTTTTTCATGATGGCCCGGGCAATGGTCAGACGCTGTTTCTGTCCGCCGGATATCTTGACACCACCTTCACCGACGAGGGTGTCGTAGCCTTCGGGCATTTGCATGATGAATTCGTGGGCAAATGCTCCCTGGGCCGCCTGTTGCACCGTTCCCATTTCGTATTCATCCTGCGCATACGCGATGTTTTCCGTCACAGAGGCGTTGAAAAGGAACGTCTCCTGTGAGACCAGACCAAGGTTGAGACGCAGGCTGTCTAGCGTATACGCTTGGAGCGGTGTTCCATTGATTCTGATGTCACCTTGTTGGGCCAGATAGAATCGGGGAATCAGGTTGACCAGTGTTGTTTTGCCCGAACCGCTGGGACCGACAATGGCTACCCTTTGTCCAGCCTTGATGGACAGAGACAGGTCTGTGATCGCGGGCTCTTCCGTATTCGGATAGGTGAAGCTGACATTGTTGAATTCCAGTGTTTCGAGCTTGCCGTTAAATGCAATGTCTCCATCTTTTTCTTCAAGAATTTCAGGTGAATCAAGGATGTCGAAAACGCGTTCGGCACCGGCGAGGCCTCCCTGGATTTGATGGTTGGAAGCGTTGAGTTTTTTGATCGGATCATACAACTGGACAAGACAGACGAGAAAAGCGGTGAGATCGCCCGGCGACATCAGTCCGTTGATGACACGCGTACCGCCAACCCAGAGAACGGTCCCGCCAGCAATCGCGGCGATGAAATCCATGATTCTGGAAGATCCTTCACTGTACAGGATACGGCGGATAATCATTCGTGTCAGGCTGTTGTTTTCCTTGTTGAATTTTCCCTGCTCCCGGCGTTCATTGGCAAAGGCCTTGATGACCTTGATGCCAGAGAAGCTTTCTTCGAGAACAACGTTGATACCTGAAAGTTCGGCCTGCATTTTTCGTCCATATTTACGGATCTTTTGTCCGAAGAAGACAAAGGGATATATGGCTATTGGCATAACGATCAAGCTCCAGAAAGCCAGATAGGAATCAAGGTAAATCGTTGTGCCGATGAGACCGACCAGCGTGAAGATCTGGCGGACAAACATGATCCCACTCGGCAAGCATACCCTGACTGCCACGACATCAGATACAATGCGACTCATCAGCATACCGATTTCACTTTCCGCGAAATAGGGCATTGGGAGACGAATGATTTTTCGAAACAGATCGTGTCGTAAGTCTCGCAAGACCAAAACGCCAGTGGCGTTCATGACATAGACCTGTCCTAATTGGAGGGTTCCTTTGAGGATGATGAGCGTTGCAAAGCCGAATATACACAGCTTGAGCATGTGGATATCTTTGGCAATCAGGACTTCGTCAGTTACAAATTTTGTTAACCAGGCCAGCGCCGGGGCAATCGGGGCATATAGAAGCATGGCAAGAACGGCTATAATGACGCGTCCTTTGTATGGAGCAAAATATCCGACACTGCGTTTGAGCAGGTATCGGTTGGTCATGGAATGAAGTTCTACGTTTCGGGCCAAAATATCTCCTCGGATATTTTTGTTAGGGGGCGTAACCCACAATGCCATTATCAAATAAGGTCTTGGGGCTTCTTAGTAAAGAGGAATTGAAGGCCGAAGGCATACTTGATGGCGGTTAGCCGTGTTCATGACAAAGTATGAAAATGCGTTACCCGGCTTGAGCGTAGGTGGAATCTTTTGGATGCGTCAGGGCCGCATTGGTAAATTCACGTTTGCGTCTTTCCAGTTCGAGAGTGGCGAGTTCACGCGATGTGTCGCACGAGAAAAAACCGTCCCGGTCTATTTGATTGTGTATTTTATCATGAAGAAAGTGGGGATCGAATTTGAATCGTTCCACGTCCGCGTCAAATCCGGTTTTTGAAAATCGCCAGAGTTTGTCTGCGTCGCGAACCAGTCCTTCATTTTTCGAAATGAATCCCTGTCTGGTGTCATGTTCAGCGATTATTTCTAGTATTTCAACTGTCTGGATGGAGGGATACTCCATTTCCTGCAAAACGCGTTGGGCAATTTTGACACTCTCTTCCTGATGCCGAAGCCGGACAACCATTTCCTGTTCAGGCGTGCTGTCCGTATCGAAAACCACGAGCCATTCTGCTCGGGAAAGTTGGCTCCAGCCAGTGTCATGTAAGATGATGGCGGGGAGGATGACATCGGCTTTTCCCTGTTCGAGATCGACGAGCTGTTTGGCAAATTCCAGGGTGATGAACGCGTGCCCTGCATCATCTCGTTTATCCTGATAGGGCAGGGCCTTTTCCCATATATGGGTGTATATTTTCTTCATTTCTTATAATATATCCATAAAAAATAGTAGGTTGTAAATTGTGGCTATTTTTAATTTGGGTTGCCGGATTTCCCTTTATTGAGGAAAGGAGATGCTGTCAATTCAATATTTATCCTCTTTTTGAAGGATAAAAGTGGACACTTCGGTTTGAGCTTTTTGGCGTTTTTGATGGAGTGTGTCATGAAAGGGTCTGTCATATTTGAATTTTGGGAGACGAAGTGCGCGAAATTTTACGACACAAAGAAATTGAGAAAAGTTTTGGTAGGAAATTATTTTTATAAAAAAAAGATGGTATTTTAGACGGTTGAAGCCCTTAGATAGGATTAGTTATTGAGTGGAGAATAAGAATTTTGAGAGCAAGTTTTAAACAAAAGGCTGTGGAGAATGAATTAAATTAGTAATAAAATGCTTCATATGAGGTATGGTTCAATTATCATAAACTCAGAGCCTTTTGACTATGCACATCTATTTCTCCACATCCTAACATATTAGTTTGTTGTGTCTTTTTATGTTTGACTAAAAAAAGGCCAATATGTATAAAATCTATCATCTAGCTCGAATGTTTTTGCGCGCTCAATATATCTAGTGGAGGACCTAATGACCGATTCCCAGACAAAGACTGTACAAGTAATACTCCCCGGTGCCGGACAAACGGCATCGTACCAATTAGCTGCCGATATTCCTGTCAAATTTACGTTTGATCTTTCGGAGGCAGTTTTTTCTGGTGACAATGGGAATTTGACAATCGCCATTGAAGGCGGAGGAACGGTTGTTCTTGAAGGGTACCAGGCTCTTGCTGATGCCGGCACTATGCCGGTGTTTGAGATGCTGGATGGGGAGCAGGTTGCTGGTGATGTGTATTTGTTTGCCTTTGCAGATGGCGTAGATGGGGCGGACGCAACTTTGGAAACGGCTGGCGAGGGTTCATCTGGAGGGTCCGGAGCTGGTGATTATTCGGATGATGCTGGTCAGATTGGTGACGGGGTTAATGCTCTCGATGGGCAAAGCGAAGCGTATGGCCAACGTTCCGTGACTCCGCTTAGCTCGGACGATGGTGCGGTTGGCAATCTCGCTCCTGAAGCGGCCGATGATTTCAATGAAATCAGCGAATCCGGTCATATCTACGTACAGGATGGCGAGGACTATGAAACGTTGGCCCCCAATACCGTACAGGGCAATGTCCTTGCCAATGATACGGATGTGGACAACGCGCAAAGTGATTTGTCGGTGGTTGACGGTTCTGGCAGCGGAGCGACTTCCAGCGAGAACGGAGTGCTGACCATTGAAGGTGAGTACGGTACACTGACGTTGAATCCTGACGGCTCCTATACGTATGCATTGAATAATGATCTGGCCGCGACACAGGCCATGAACGACGGACAGAGTTATACCGAGACATTCGAATACGTGGTGTCCGACAACGAGGCATTGAACAATTCTGATTCCGCTTCCTTGACCATTTCCATTACCGGGGCCAATGACCAGGCCTTCATCACCGAAGCGTTGAATAACGCGGGCACTGAAGATGTCGTGACCGTGATCGATGGGGAAGACATGGTGGTGGCGTCCGGGAAGCTGGATTCCGTGGACGTCGATCAGGAGCATTCCGGTCAATTCCTGGCCGCAGACAATCCAGATCAGGTGGATGCCAACGGTGGGACGTTTCATATCAACCCGGATGGCAGTTGGACGTACACCATTGCCAACGACGCCATTCAGTATCTGGACAGCGCGCCTGATGCCGATCCGAGCGGCGCGACTTTGTCCATCAATCCCGAATTTACCGTGGTGACCGATGACGGCACGAGCCATACCATTACCGTGACAGTCAACGGGGCCAATGACGCGCCTGACGTTTTCGATGATGCGCTCGACGGTGCGAGCGAAAGTAATGACAGTAACGATGCGGCCTTGTTGCTCGGCAATGTGCTGGCAGATAACGGCGCTGGCGCGGACACGGATGTGGATGCCGGTGATTCCATTGTTTCCGTTGAGGGTGTGGGCACGCTGCCTGCCGGTGTGACGATCAATCCTGACGGGACTGTGTATTTCGATGCCACGGACCCGGCCTATAACGGACTGGCAACCGATCAGACGCAAACAGTCACCTTCCAGTATCGGGCCTATGACGGCACCGAGTATTCCGATCCAGCAACCGTGACATTTACCGTGACAGGAACCAATGATGCGGCGGAAATTTCCGTTGTTGAGGGGACGCTCAACGCGGAGGGCGTTGTTGTTGCTTCGGTGAATGAGATCGATGATAATGCCAATACGCTTGAAGATGCTCCAGACGGTGCTCAGTATCAGTCTGGGAGTGACATGGTCGAGCCGGATGGCACCGCGTTGACCGTCGATGGCGTGCTTCAGGTGAGTGATCCTGATGTGCATCAGGTGAACCCTGACCCGACGGATTCCGGAAATACGAATCCCGATATTGAAGATACATTTCAGTCGTTTTCCGATGTGTCCGGGGATAACGGATATGGTTCGTTTTCCATGGATGCGAATGGACACTGGACGTACTCGGCCAGTAATGACCAGGCCGCTATTCAACAGCTTGCTGAGGGTGAATTCTTGACGGATTCTGTGACTGTCACTTCGTATGACGGAACAGATTCGCAGGTCATTACCGTGACAATCAATGGGACCAATGACGCTCCGGTGATCACGAGTGTTTTTGCCCCGGTGGAAGACTTTGAAGATGGGGCGAATGGTTGGCTGGTTAATGGCGGCGATGTCCCCGTGACGGAAACAGACGGTCCTTTGACGGATTATCTTGGACGCCTTGGCGGAAATGATACACTGACGAAGACGTTTGCGGTTGCTGATGGAACCGATTCGATGACCATTGAATTCGATCTGTATGAAATCGATTCGTGGGACAACGAGAATTTTGTCATGTCGATCAATGGTGAAACCGCTGAGTTTTCATTGGCGCACAATGATGCCTTTAACGGAGAGATTCTGCCATGGCGTGGTGAAGATGGAGCGATCACGGACGGAACGTTTACCGGGCCAAATGGCATCACTTTTACTGTGACGCCCATGACTGGCGATGCGGAAAATCTGGAGCCAGGTGATACTTGGCAGTGGGGCACCGACCAGATTCACCATGTGACGATCACCATTCCGAATCCGGACGGTCAGGTTCACCTTGAATTTTCCGCTGATTTGGATAGCCGGTTGGATGATGAATCCTTTGGGCTTGATAACTTGACGGCCAGTTCGGTTGATGCTGATGGGAATCCGGTCTTTACGGTCATTGAAAATGCGACAGGGCCCGTCGCGGTGGCGCAGCTTGCCTCCAGTGACATGGAAGGGCAGGACGTTCATTATGTCATTAACAGAATTGAAGTTTCAGATTCGGAATATGTCGAGCTTGGGGCTGACGGGCACTACTATGATCAGGACGGAGTCCTTGTCGATGGTGCCGATCTGTTGTTTGCCGTTGACGGCGACCGGATTGTGACGGCTGATGGTGCGAGTTTTGATTATGAGGCCACTAGCCAGTACACCGTGTCTGTGTCTCCGGTCGATACGCAGGGCGGAGTCGGTCAGCCTGTCGATATCACGGTTCAGGTTGGGAATGTGAATGAAGCCCCGAGTGGGGAAGATTTTACCATGACGGTCGGCCTTGATGGTGGGGCTGTCGAATTTTTCGGGGCGGATGGCTCTGAGGGCGGTGTTGGCGAAAATGCCGACCATGTTGCTGATCCAGAAGATTCCTCCGAAGCCCTTGATGTCATGATTACGGAGCTGCCGACTGGTGGCGGGACACTGATGTATAATGGTCGAGCAGTTACTGAAGCCGATCTGGCGACGGATGCTGACGGTGATGGCGTGATCGATGGAAACGGGACACAATTTGATTTGAATGGATTAACATATGTACCCGATTCCGATGGAATAGATGGCGTGCTCCTCGGTTCTCGTCTGGCTGGAGACGCCAGTTTGGATAACTGGGGTGAAGCAGATGGCTTGACTCGGGTTATGACTCTTGGTGACGGCGTTTCTGTCACCACCAGCGTGACGAGTGGCGGCGAGGCTGCGGGGCTTGAACAGTTCCATGGTCAGCAGAATCATATTGGGTACGGTATTGCTGATGCGACGGGAAATGGTGGAAATGACAAGGGATTGAATGCCGGTCCAGGACGGCCCGGGAGTGATGAATTAACGGTCTCTTTTGAAGGCGCGACGGTTTCATTTGCGGAAATTGGCTTTGACGGTCTTGGTGGGCATTTTGATCCGGAAAGCGGTAATTATGAAAATGCAACAGCCGAGTGGACTGCGTATTTGAACGGTGTGGCCGTTGATTCCGGTTCGGTCAGTAGTGATGGAGATCTTTTCAATTCCATCACCATCTCGGGTGTTGAATTCGATTCAATCGTTTTCAGCACGAATTCTGATGTCAACGGTTCGAACTGGGAATTGCGGTATATTGATGCCGAATTTACTGGCTCGGATTCCTTTGAGTATATCCCGATCGATTCCGGTCAGCCTGGAAGTGACGGACCACTGGTAGACCCTGATGGTGCATCCACGGTGACTGTGGAGATTCAGCCTGACAGACCAGTGAATCAGGACATTCAGGCGCAGGACGACTTCCTGTCAATCAACGAGAATGATGCTTCACCGACAGATTTGAATGTCGGGACAAATGATATCGATTTGGATAACACGTTGGGTGAATTGCGATTTTCGCTGGATAATCCGGATGATGCCCCAGAAGGCCTGACGTTCAATGAAGATGGTTCGTATACCTTTGATACTTCATTATACCAGTCGTTGGCAGACGGAGAAGTGTTCGGTGGTGGGCCGATCAAGGTCGATTACACGGCTTCTGATGGCGAGAATTCGTCTCAAGCATCATTATATATTACGATTACCGGCTCCAACGATACGCCGACACTAGATTTGACGGCGGATGCGGCGGGTGTCGATTTTGCTAATACCTATGTTGAAAACGCGGTCTCGATTTCCATCACGGGCAATGCGGCTATCGCTGATGTTGACGCGGGCGCGCAAATGTCCAAGGCGACTGTTTCCTACACACCGCTTGAAAACGCTGATGAAAGTGCATTGCACCTGAATCTGCCGAGCGGATGGAGTGCAGCTGAATCCGTTGATTCTGTCACCGGAGAAATTACTTGGACTATCACCGGACCGAATGGTGATGCTGCGAGCATGGGCGATTTCGAATCGGTTTTGGATGGAATTACTTTTGGGAATGCCGGGGATGATGCTCCTTTGGCCGGTGACCGGGAATTCGCGATCACCGTTTTTGATGATCATGGGGCACCGAGCAATACTGTGGTTTCCACTATTTCTGTCGAGTCCGTGAACGACGCACCCGATGCGGTCGCAGATGTGGTCGAGACCTTGGAAGATACGCCGGTGACGCTGGATGTGTTGGACAATGATACTGATGTTGATGGCGACAGCCTGACCATCGTCAGCGCAGAAGACTCGGCCAATAGCGTGACGGCTCCGGTCGCCGCCAACGGCACGGTGGAAATCGTGACCGTCAATGGCGAGCAGCAGCTCCAGTATACCCCGGATGCCAATTCCAACGGCGAGGACACGATCACATATTCCGTCTCTGACGGGAATGGCGGGTTCGATACCACCACCGTGACAGTCTCGGTCGGCGCGGTGAATGACGCACCCGATGCGGTCGCAGATGTGGTCGAGACCTTGGAAGATACGCCGGTGACGCTGGATGTGTTGGACAATGATACTGATGTTGATGGCGACAGCCTGACCATCGTCAGCGCAGAAGACTCGGCCAATAGTGTGACGGCTCCGGTCGCCGCCAACGGCACGGTTGAAATCGTGACCGTGAATGGCGAGCAGCAGCTCCAGTATACTCCGGATGCCAATTTCAACGGCGAGGACACGATCACGTATTCCGTCTCTGACGGGAATGGCGGGTTCGATACCACCACCGTGACTGTCACCGTTGGCGCGGTGAACGACGCTCCCGATGCGGTCGCAGATGTGGTCGAGACCTTGGAAGACACGCCGGTGACGTTGGATGTGCTTGATAACGACACGGATATCGACGGCGACAGCCTGACCATCGTCAGCGTAGAAGACACTGCCAATGGCGTGACGGTGCCGACCGCCGCCAACGGCACGGTTGAAATCGTGACCGTCAATGGCGAGCAGCAGCTCCAGTATACCCCGGATGCCAATTTCAACGGCGAGGATACGATCACGTATTCCGTCTCTGACGGGAATGGCGGGTTCGATACCACCACCGTGACTGTCACCGTTGGCGCGGTGAACGACGCTCCCGATGCGGTCGCAGATGTGGTCGAGACCTTGGAAGACACGCCGGTGACGTTGGATGTGCTTGATAACGACACGGATATCGACGGCGACAGCCTGACCATCGTCAGCGTAGAAGACACTGCCAATGGCGTGACGGTGCCGACCGCCGCCAACGGCACGGTTGAAATCGTGACCGTCAATGGCGAGCAGCAGCTCCAGTATACCCCGGATGCCAATTTCAACGGCGAGGATACGATCACGTATTCCGTCTCTGACGGGAATGGCGGGTTCGATACCACCACCGTGACTGTCACCGTTGGCGCGGTGAATGACGCACCCGATGCGGTTGGTGATCATTATGGTGAATTTGTCCCTGGTACGACGGCGACTTTCGCCGCTGCGAATGTGGATGTCAGCGGGCGTCAACTTGCTGTTGCCGAGAATGGAATAACCGTCTCTGCAAACATGATTCACGAACATGTAGATGGGACTTTGGAACCGCGTAATGAACCGTATTTCCAGCTTGATTTGAGTACCAAGCAGGGTGGGATAGGGATCAGCGGCCGTAATGATATTGATGCTGGAGAAGTGTCGTTGCGGGATGGAAACAATTGGCACAGTCAGGCAGATGAAGGACTGGTGATTGATCTTGGTGACACTGCGGCACCTTCGGTAACCGTCGAACTCGGGCTTTTGTATCAGAACGGCCCTGATGGTGCCTATACGGAATTGGCGCGTGTGGTTGCCCTTGATGAAAATGGGAATGTCCTGAGTGATGAGACTGTTTCCGGGACATCGGATGGCACTGTTTTTGTCGAACTGGATGGTGGAGCCTCTGATATCGCTCAAGTCATTGTCATGCCAGTTGATAATGGTGCAGGGCTTGTCGGTAATAATTCTGACTTTGTGTTGAATTCCGTGACCGCTGAACGTCCGGGATATTATGAATATCTTGAAGATGGTGGCACTATCGTTTTGGACGCGACCAACAGTGAAGGCTCCGGTATTTTGGACAATGATTTCGACGCTGATGGCGACGCTTTGAGCATCGTGTTGTTCGAAGATGGGACACATCCTGTCGTTGGCGGCAGTGTCACTGTGGACGCGGCAGGTCAGGTGATCTTTTCTCCTGCTGAAAATTTCAACAGTGAACAGAACGGCGACGCATCGTTCTGGTACCGGGCGTTTGATGGTGAAAGTTATTCCGATCCTGTTGAAGTGACCGTGAAAATCGGTGCAGTAAACGACGCACCCGATGCGGTCGCAGACGTCGTCGAGACATTGGAAGACACGCCGGTGACACTGGATGTGTTGGATAATGATACCGATGTTGATGGTGACAGCCTGACCATCGTCAGCGCAGAAGACTCGGCCAACAACGTGGCGGCTCCGATTGCCGCCAATGGCACGGTGGAAATTGTGACTGTCAATGGCGAAGAACAACTCCAGTATACCCCGGACGCCAATTTCAACGGCGAGGACACGATCACATATTCCGTCTCTGACGGGAATGGCGGGTTCGATACCACCACCGTGACTGTCACGGTCGGTTCGGTGGATGATCCGACGACAATTACCGGGCATACCGATGGTGCTGTGCATGAGGATGACCCTGCCGATTTGGATGGCAGCGGTTTTCTCGTCGAGACCGGCAGTGTCTCGTTGACCGATGTGGACAACGATGGAGCCATGGATACCACACGAATCGAAGCGGTTGATGCAGATGGTAATGTTTTGAATGCTGACAATCTCGGTTCCCTGACCATCACTGAAGGTGGAACCTGGGAATATTCGATCGATAATTCTCTGGATGCTGTGCAGGATCAGAATGATGGTGAGAGTTTTAACGAGTATTTCAGGGTCTATACTGAAGATGGTTCAAGTTTTACCGATATCAAGGTGACAGTGCATGGCGAAGACGATAATCATGCGCCGTTAGCTGTTGACGATGTGGCGGACGCTGTGACTGAAAGTGGTGCTACAACTGCGAGTAGCTCGTCGGATTATATGTTGATGGTGGATACGTCCGGGTCCATTTCGCATTCGGAAATGGAACAGACAAAGGCCGCTCTCAACGAGATGCTTGAAACTTTGCAAACGAGTTTGGCCGTTGGTGAAACGTCGACCGTCAGCATTATCAACTTCTGGGATCAAACCGTTTCCCGTACCTTTACCTTGACAGGTGGCGATGATCATGAATGCCATGCGGCACATCGTTTCATCGGGAGATTCGAAGAAGGTGGAGGCACGAACTATACGCTGGCATTCGAGGTTGCGACGAACTTGCTCGCAACGCATCATCCTGATGCCACACAGGTCATTTTCATGTCAGACGGAGAACCGACAGAGGGCGGAGACGGGTGGAAGCAGTTGATTACCCCGATTCAGGACGATCCTGATGTCACGCTTGTTGCGGTCGGTGTTGATATGCCTGCCGAATATGAAGGGACAATGGATCTTATTGATGAAGGGCATGATGCGTCCATGTTGCATTCGGCAAACGATTTGAATGGGTTGCTGCATGATATCCTTTTGCAGACGATTGTCCCGGCGACAACGGCTGAAGGCACTGTACTGGGAAATGATTCCGACCCGGATAGCGACCTTTTGACCGTTGTGTCCATCGCAAACGAGACCGAGAGTGTCGATCTCGTTGATACCACCAACGACGGCGTGGACAATCCGTCCGCGACAATGGTCGGGACCTATGGAACGTTGACTATTCACAGTGACGGTTCGTACGAATACACGCCGGATCAGTCTGCGGCCGAAGCTTTGGCGCAGGGCGACTCTGCAACCGAATCTTTCACGTACACCATTTCTGATGGCAATGGCGGCGAAGATTCGGCCTCGCTCAGTTTTGCCGTGAATGGTGCGAACGATCTCCCGGTGGCTATCGACGACAGTTATCATGGTCTTGTGGTCAATACGCATACCGATGTAGTGACTGATTGGAACGCTGCCGATGGGCAGACATCGTATACGGCAAATGGGATGACCTTCACGGCAAAGTCTCAGGGTGACCCGACTGTCTGGCTGGATTCTCGGGATGATGGTGATGATTTAGGCGTGAATAATGGAGGAACAGATAATAGCAAGAAGATTGATAGTTATGGGCAAAAGGACTCTGTTCTGGTTGATTTTGCCGAAAGCAAGGATTCCGTGACCATTGAATTTGGAAGTTGGAGCGATCATGATGATGCTCGGATTTTCATTAATGGGGTTGCATGGGGCGTGTATTCGAATAATTCCGATACGTTCACTCTGACAGCAGCAGATGATAATGGGGGTGTCCCGATTGATTCTATTGAAATCAAGGCTGTGACACGTGGCGATTTATCGAGTTCCTTTACGCTTGATCGCATTGAAGCCTCGTCGCATTCGGCGGACACTGCCTCTGGTGACCTTCTTTCCAATGATTTTGATGTCGATGCCGGGGATATCTTGAGCGTGACGGCAGTGGATGGGCACGATGTCAGTACAACCGGACAGACCACGATTCATGGCGAATTCGGTGATCTGTCGATTCATGCGGATGGTTCATATGAGTACGTTTTGCATGACGGGTGGCAGACGTTGTCTCATTCCGAGACCGAAACCTTTGAATATACGGTGACGGACGCCCATGGAGCCATGGATACCGCGAATCTTGAAATTCCGATTCATGTCAATGCCAATGTGGTCTCTGCGGTGGATGCGGGCACAACCGAGATGACCGGAACCGTTGGTGAGGATCTCTTCTATGTGTCGGATGATGCCACTATGGTTTCCCTGTCGGATGGCGGTGATGATACCATCTTTGTCGATCCTCAATACATTGGGAACGCGGGTGGTGAGATCACGGTGTCTGGTTTTGGAGAAGGGGATGAATTGGTCCTGAACGATATGGGCGACATGTTTATTTCCATTGATCAGTCGGGATCAGATACGGTGCTGACCATTAACGACGGTCCAGGTGATGTCCAGCCCGCTGATGATTTTACCATCACCTTGACGGATTATTCATTGCACGGCACGGATCAGATCGATTTGCCTGCTGGTCATATGGATATTGGCAGTGACCATGAATCATTGAATTCGCTCATTCAGACCATCATTGATTCACCGGATAAGAATTAGTTGATTAATGCAACACAATCCCGGAATCGGCAGATGCTGATTCCGGTTTTTTTTGCGATGAATTGAAGGCACGAGCTCGACAAAAAGGCCCGGAAGAATATCTTCCGGGCCTTTGAGCATTGATTGGTCGGGCTATCCGTGTCCTGTGGGAGACGGGAAAAGCGGTATTAGACTCTACTTTTGTAGAACGTGCAGAAGCGGTCGATACCTTCTTTGATCTGTGCGGTGTCTGCGCAGAAAGAGAACCGGATGAATTTGTCTGAATCCTGACCAAAAGTCAGGCCCGGAGCCGTGGCGACACCGGTTTCCTTGAGCAGTTCCTTGGCAAAGGTGTAGGAATCCATTCCGGCCTTGGAGACGTTTGCCATGAGGTAGAAAGCACCTTTCGGCGTGGAGAACTCAAATCCTTCGGCCCTGAGCTTGTCCAGAACCAGATCACGGCGTTCACGATATGCTTCGACCATGGTGCCGATGCAGTCCTGAGGTCCGTTCAGTGCGGCTTCGGCCGCTTTTTGCGAGACTGCGGATGCGCAGGACACATAGGGTTCGAGGATTTTGTTCATCTGTGCCGCAACCTGTGTCGGTGCGCTGTAGTAGCCCAAGCGCCAGCCAGTCATGGCATATGCCTTGGACACGCCGTAAATGGAGATGATGTTGCCATTGGGGTCGATGTTTAGCGGCGAATGGTGCTCACCATCAAAAACGATTTTGTCATAGACTTCATCAGAGATAATGTAGATGTCGTGTTTTTTGGCGAATTCGACAAGCTTTTCGACCGTTTCTTTGGAATACACGCCGCCGGTCGGATTGGACGGTGTGTTGACGATCATGACCCGTGTTCTGGGCGTGATGAGCGGTTCGAGGTCTTCGATGCGTGGTTCGAAATTATTTTCTTCACGCAAGGGGTAGAAGACAGGGGTGCGCTCTGTGGCGATAACTTGCATATAGTAGTTAGGCCAGCCCGGATCGGACAGCAAGACTTCGTCGCCGGGGTTGGTCACGGCCATCATGGCTTGTGCCAAGGCAAAGACTGATCCCGGAGCAATACCGATTTGGTCGATGTTGATGTCGGCGCCATCTCTGGTTATTTTGTTCAACGCAGCCTCACGGGTGGAGAGCATACCGTTGTTGGCGGTGTATTTTGTGAAACCATCATGGATTGCTTTGCAGGCGGCTTCCTTGATGTGGTCCGGGGTCTGGAAACCAGGTTCCCCAAGTTCCATATGGATGACATCGTCCATTCCCATGGCCAGGTCCATGATGACACGGATTCCGGAACGGGGCATCTTGTTCAGGGATTCGCAGAGAGTCTTCATAATTTCTTCCTGTAATACTGTTGGTTATCGTTGGTCACGACCCGCTGCACCATCGGCAAGGGCCTGTATTTCTGCTTCGGTCGCACGGAGGAAGTCGCCGGGAATAGAGTGTTTCATGGCCCCGGCGGCTCCTGCAAAATCAATGGTTTTCTGGCAGACACCATGTTTGTCCAAGGCGTACAGAAAACCTGTGGTGAAGGCATCGCCGCCGCCAATGCGGTCAACAATGTCCTTGATCTCAAAAATGGGAGAAATCCACATTTCGTCACGTGTTGCCAGAATTGCGGCAGTGGACTGATGGTCAGCCGACACGGTCCTGCGGACAGTGATCGCAATCTTTTGGATATTCGGCCACTTGGCAAAGACTTCATCGGCCATGGGACGATATGCGGACGGATTGTCGTGGATATCATTTTCAGCAACGCGTGCAGACAGGCCAAGACAGGATTCGAAGTGTCCTTCGTTGCCGACCAGCACGTCAACGTATTCCATCATTTGACGGTAGACATCGATGTGTTTGACTCCATACTGCCACAAGGCGGCCCGCAAGTTCAGGTCGCAGGAAACAGTCAATCCCATTTCCTTGGCAGTTTTCATGGCGTCGAGAGTGCAACGCATGGCGGTTTCCGAAATCGCCGGAGTGATACCGGTGATGTGGAACCAATCACGGTCTGCCAACAGCTCTTTCCAGTCAAACGCGCTTGGGTCTACCTTGGCAATGCAGGAATCAGCCCGGTCATAGACGACTTTGATGGGACGATGGTTTGCCCCTGTTTCGACGAAGTATAGGCCGAGTCGTCCTTCTTGGAACACGGTCTTGGAGATATCAACACCGTGTTTTCGCAGCTCATCACGGACGGTGTCGCCAAGTTCATTTTTTGGCAGTGCGGTGATGAAAGAGACATCTTCGTCAAAGCGTCCGAGACCGACAGCCACATTGGCTTCAGCACCGGCCATGGTCACTTCGAGTGTGGGGGTCTGGAACAGTCGCTCAAAGCCCGGGGCCTTGAGACGCATCATGATTTCACCCAACATGGCATATCGAGTCATGGTGTCTCCTACTGTTTTTCGATGAGTTGGATTGCAATGCCGCCGGCTGTTTCAGCCATCCAGACGGAATTGTTCTCTGTGTCGATCGTTTTGACCTGCTGGCCAAGGCTTTCCAGCCAGACCGCGGCCCGAAGGACGTTGTTGCACGCAATGCGCAGGGTACCAGGAGCGTCGCCCGTGGCGGCCAGTGGGGAGAGACCCGGAATGGAAGACGGAGCAAAGGCCATGGCAAGGGTGTTGAGCATGTTTGAACCGACTTCGTCAGCCCCGGTGCCGATCTCAGCACTGACCAATTCAAAGCCGTGCAGCAGGGCCATGGCTTCTTTGGCGTTTTTGGTGATTTGTTCGAACTGACCGGCTCGGATGTACTTTTGTTTGGCAATCCATGTTCCGCCAACAGCCAGAACAGCGTCGCTTTGCGCATAGTCGGTGATATTGTCAGGACTGATGCCGCCGAGAGGCAGGAATTTCATCCGTTTTTTGAAGGGACCTGCCATGGAGGTCAGCCCTTTCATGCCACCTCTGGATTCGGCTGGGAAGAATTTGACCGCTGGCAGACCGGCTTCAAGGGCCAACTCGATGCCAGTGGGGCTGTCAATGCCGGGAATGATGAGGAAGTCGTTGTCAACACAGTGGCGGACAACCCGTGGGTTGAAGCCGGGAGTGACGATGTAACAGGCTCCAGCGGCCTGAACTTCTTCAACCTGCTCGGGTGTCAGGACCGTTCCTGCTCCGACCAGCATGTCCGGAAAGGCTTCCAGAACCGCTTTGATTGCGTCGCAGGCAACGTCTGTTCTCAGAGTGATTTCCATGGCGGCAATACCACCATCTTTCAAGGCCTTGGCCACAGGTACGGCATCTTCGAGCCGTTCGATTTCAACGACAGGGAAAATGCCTGCTGTCTGGATTGCCTTCAATATTTTTTGCATTGTCTTTCCTTGTATATGGGAGATTAGTCGTGCGTAATCTGGTGCATGAATTGGCGTGTGCGTTCGTGCTGGGGATTGTCGATGAGTTGGCTAGGAGCACCTTCTTCGACGATGACGCCACCGTCCATGAAGATCATTCGGTCAGCGGCCTTGCGGGCAAATCCCATCTCATGAGTGACCACGAGCATGGTCATGCCGGAGTTGCTCAGTTCGTCCATGACATCGAGGATGCCGCCGGTTAATTCCGGGTCCAGTGCGGACGTGGGTTCGTCAAACAGCATGACGTGCGGGTTCATGGCCAAGCCACGGGCAATGGCTGCTCGCTGCTGTTGCCCGCCGGACAGATTGTCCGGATATACGTCAACCTTGTCGACAATACCGACTTTTTCCAACAGGTTTCGACCGATTTCATGGGCTTCATCCAGCTCCATGTTCAGGACTTTTGTCAGAGGCATGGTGATGTTTTCAATGATCGTCAAATGTGGAAACAGGTTGTATCCCTGAAAGACCATTCCGATTCTGCGGCGCAGGTCAAGAAGGTTGGTTTCCGGGGTGTGGACCGATGTCCCATCGACGATGACTTCGCCTGCCTGTATTTTTTCAAGTGCGTTGATGCAGCGCAGCAGAGTGGATTTTCCCGAGCCACTGGGACCCGCGAAAATAACGGTTTCTCCTGGTTCAACATCAAAGCTGACGCCTCGAAGCACTTCAAGTGCTCCGAAACTTTTATGGAGGTCGCGAACAGAGACTATAGGCATGATATATTCCTTGAAACTAGAGTGTCTTTTGTTTGAGTCGTTTTTCCAGATTCGCCGAAAAATGGAGAATCGGGTAGCAGAGTGCAAAGTAGAACACGGACAAGACCGCAAAAGTAATCAACGGTTCCATGTTGGACTGCATTTGCACTCGGGCAACGCGAGTCAACTCTGTCAGGGCGATGACGGAAACAACGGACGTGTCTTTGATGTGCAGGACGATTTGACCGGACAAAGGCGGCAAAGTGAGCTTGAAGGCTTGTGGAATGATGACATACCGCATTCTCTGGTATGTGCTCATGGCAAGTACTTTGGCGGCTTCGTGCTGAACGGTCGGGATCGACTGAAGTGCACTGCGTATGATTTCGGAAACATAGGCACCTGAGTGCATGGACAAGGCTAAAATACCTGTTGTCAATGCAGAGAGCCGAAGACCGAAGAAAGGCAAGACGTAGAACAGGAAGAACAGGATCATCAAGAATGGGAGACCCCGCATGAAATCAACATAGACACGAAGGACTTGGGAAAGGACCGGAACCTTGAGAAAACGGATCAGGCCGGTGAAAGTTCCGAACAGGATAGCCACGATAAATCCGGCCACGGCCAGAAGGAGAGTGGGCGGAAGTCCTCGTTCAGCGAAGAGGACAAAAAGATTACCTATCAATGTGAGGGTTTCCATGATCTTACCATCTCCTCATGCGTTTTTCGAGGAACGAGGTCCCGTAGATAAGAGTCAGGATGATGACGAGGTAAAAGACCATTGCCGGAAGAAAGGCTTCCATGGGCCGAAATGTCACAGCCTGGGTCACTGCTGCGGCCTTTGTCAAATCAACGACACCCATGACGGAGACGAGTGCTGAGTCTTTGACCAGGTAGGACGCCTGCCCGATGAGTGGCGGGAAAATGTTTCGGAATGCCTGGGGCAGGATGACGTACCGCATTTTTTGCGAGTAGGACATGGCCAAGCAATCGGCTGCTTCATACTGCGTGAGGTGAATGGATTCGATACCCGCACGGATGATTTCCGCAGCATAGGCTCCTGAGTTGAGCATCAGAGCGATAACTCCGACCAGGAAAGCCGGAAGAATGATGCCGAATTCGGGCAGTCCGAAAAAGAGGAAATACACTTGCACTAGAAGTGGCGTCGAGCGGATGAATTCCACATAAGCGGTTGCCGCTCGTTTCAGCCAGGGCTTATGTGAGAGTCGGGCCAAGGCGACCAGGACACCCCACAAGACAGAAAGCACGATGCTGATGAGGGAAATGAGGATGGTATTTTGCAAGCCTGTCAAAATGTCAGGCATGTAGTTGACCATCATTTGAAAATTGAAATCGTAATTCATTGTATGGACCGTTTTAACAGGTGAAAAAACGGGGCAGGAATGCTCCTGCCCCGGTGAAATGAACCATTATTGTCTACGGATGCATGTTCCAATCGGCCTGCCAGGGCTTGCCGAGCCACTTCTCATAGATTTCACCGTATTCGCCGGTGCGCATGATCGTCGCAAAGAACAGATCGAGCCAATTTTTCATCCGGTAGGATTCGAAATCGGGACGAACGGCGTAGGCATATGCGTCAGGCTGAATGTTGCCTTCAAGCATGGTCAGTCCCTGCACCTTTTTGGGGAATGTCATGACAATGAGTTCGTCGTTCAAGGCGGCGTCAATACGGCCATCCTTGAGTGCTTTCAACTGGTCGCCATCCAGTTCATAGGTGACGAGTTCTGCGTTCGGCAGCTTTTTCTTGGCAACGGTGGCGCCGATGGCTCCAGCGATGGCACAAACTTTTACGCCGGGTTTGTTCAGGTCTTCCCAGCTCTTGAAGCCTTTGCCATCACGAGCAACTGCAAAAGTACCGGTCATGAGCCAGGGATGCGCAAAGACGACTTTGGTGGCGCGTTCCATGGTGGCGGACATACGAGCACCAACCAGGTCGATACGTTGGGAAAGCAGGGCCGGAATCAGGCCGCCCCATGCCATGTCGGCAACTTCGACTTCAACGCCCATGTATTCGCCGAGTTTATTCATGATATCGATTTCAAAGCCTTCTGGTTCGCCTTTGTCATTGCGATAGGCAAAGGGCGGAGCCGCCAAAGTGGTGCCGATAACGATTTTGCCGTCGGCTTTGATTCTATCCAGAAGATCAGTCTGGGCAGACGCCACAGAACTGAGACTGAAGGTCAATATGAGAGCCAAGGCGACAAGTGACCAGATTTTACGCATAGGAATCCTCCTGCTTTTAATGATTGAACCGCAATTTTTAATCCACACCTAAGACCGTACACAACCGAAAGGGGTGTACGGTTAAATAATTTTTCCAAGAAGCGCGTGTTTTACCTTGTCCAGACGTTCGAACCCCTTATCGCCGACGATCCGCATGGCCACTGCAACAAAAAGCGTATCGAGGAGGGCCAACTGCATGAGCCGACCGGCTTTTGGGGCGAGCCGCAGTGCTATTTCTCGAGAAGAGACACACAGGGGGATATCGCAGTGTTTTGCGACTTCGGAATTCCTTTTTCCAAGAATGCCGATGATTGTGGCCCCGGTTTTTTTTGCTATTTCGGCTGATTCGATGATGTCTTTTGTGGCTCCGGAATGGGAAATGACAACGGCAACGGCTGTCTCGTCGAGCTGTGCAGCACTCATGACCTGCATGTGCGAGTCATTGTAGGCGACACACGGCACGCCAAGACGGAAAAATTTGTGATGGGCATCAAGTGCAATGATGCCGGAACCGCCCATGCCGTAAAATTCCCACCGCTTGGCCGCAACCAATGCGTCCACGGCATCTTCAAGGAGGCGTCTGTCCATGCCGCGTTCGGTGCTGCTGACCGCTTCAACCACAGAGCGCATGACATTGGTGAAAATGGAGTTGACTGAATCGGTCTCGGTGATGTCTTCGAGCACGGTTTTGTCGAGTGGATGCGCACTGGCCAGACGGAGCTTGAGTTCCATGAACCCCTTCAGCCCTAACTGTTTGCAGAACCGGACAACCGTGGGGTCACTTGTCCCAGCGAGGGAGGCTGCTTCGGATATGGAATTGTTCATGACAATGTCGGGAGACGTCAGCACGAGGTCGGCAACTTTTTGTTCCGATTTTCGCATCGTCGGCATTTCAGACCGAATTGTTTCAAAAATATCCATGTGCCCACTCCCCTGTTGTGTCGCTGATAAATTCGTCAGTCAGTCGTTCTTGTAAAATTACAACATTATTACATTGTCGTGTCAATATGACTTTCTCTTTTTGTCTAACGTATGTAAAGTGTTTATATAATGTAATAAGTTTTTAGTTGCTGAGAGATAAAAATATTACAAGTCCGCCCGAAGCGGGGGGAATTGTTGAAGGAAGAGCATCTGGTTTGCTTTTTTTGTAGTTTTATTCGGCTTTGGTTCTGGGGCATGGCGATATCAGCCGATAATGATACTTTTCGGCAAAAAAAGGTGGATCTCAGGGCTTGTTCTCGTCCTGAGTTGTGAGTGAGTGGAGCTTGGAGAACTGCCTGGAATGGGCCGCGTTTTTCTTATTGAGTCAGAAGCGTGTGCGTGTTGACACGCTGCTCATGCGAAATTTTAGCCATATAAGACAGAGGGGCTGGGGCGATAACCGAATTGAGTCGGTTGGGTGTGCATTTTCAAGTCGGGTCGTCTGTGGGGATCGGGTCCGGGTAAATGAATCGCAATCCAAGCCGTTGTCCTCGTGGAGTTTGTCGCGAGTCATCGCTAATTTTTTTGGCGGCCCTGATAATGTGGTTGAGAAAAAGTTTTTCTCTCATCGTTTCCGGTTTATTCGCCAGCTTGAGAATGGAAATATTGTTGGTTGGGTGTTTGGCTTTTTCCCGAATGATGATGACTTCATTGCGTTTGACCAGCCGTTGCACCAGATGGGGCGCAATGATTCCCAATCCGAGGTGACTGCGGACTGCGGTCATGATTGCCTTGTGGTTTGAGACGTTCAGGATGACGTGGACTTTTTCCACCTTGGCATCAAATTGGTGTTTGAACCATTTCTTGATTGAGAGTTTTCCATATTGTTGTGTCAGGTAAGACGCCTTGAGCAATGATTCCAGTGAATGATCGTTTTTGAGGACTGATTCATTGTATTCACGGGAACAGACCAGTGCCACACGTTCTTCGAGCAGCGGCGTCACCTTCAAGCCTGACCAGATGTCTTTTTTGTTTTTTGTCGGGAAATCGTCAATGAAGGCAAAATCGATGTCTCCCTGCTCGACGAGGCGGGCGAGTTTGTCGGGTCGTCCCAGCTTCATATCAAAAGTCACCTTGTCATATTTTTCCCTGAAATCTCCGATAAGCCGGGTTATATGACTGCCCCCAAAAATGATCGGTGCGCCGAACGTGATCTTGCCAGACGGTTCGTTTCGTTCCTGATCCATCTGTTCCATACTTTGCTGTAACCCTTCCATGAGCGGTGCGACTATTTCGAACAGCCGGTTTGCACTGCTCGTGGGAATCAGGCGTTTATGAAAGCGGGTAAAAAGCACGGTCCGAAGCTCTTCTTCAAGCTTTTTCAGTTGTTGACTGACAGCGGACGGCGTTACAAAAAGATCCTCGGCAGCAACGGAAATGCCTTGGCATTTGTACACATAATAAAAAACTCTCAAGCGGTTCATATCGATTTGCATTAGTCACGCTTAATACAGTTTAAAATTATTGTAAATTGCTCTAAGTCAAAAATGTGATTAAACCGTATTTCGCAGGTGTTGATTGTCTGCAACGGGAAATCGATTACACATGGAATCGACTCTGAGGGGAGGGGACCGTTGTTGTGGCGAAGAGAACTTCAGAAGTGGGCGGAGAGTCCTCAGTCACTTTTGATTGGTGCGCAGAGTACAAACCTGGAGGCTGAGTTCATGGCTGTTGGAACTGGTTCGACTGAACGCAAAATCTTCGAAATAATTGGCCCTGGAATTCTCTATGCCGCAGCCGCTGTTGGCGTATCTCACCTTGTGCAGGCAACCCGCGCCGGGGCCAATTTCGGATTGAGTCTGACGTTGGTTATCGTCATCGCCTGTGTTCTAAAATATCCCACGCTTCGTTTCGGAGGAATGTACTCCTCGGCAACCGGGGAAACCCTGATCGCCAGTTATCGGCAGGATGGGTGGATTCCTTTCATCATTTATGCGGTTGCACAGATTTTCAGCATGGTTTTTGTCGTTGCCGCCCTCGGTCTTTTCACAACCGGTCTCATTCAGGTCTCTCTCGGATTCAAGGTCAATAATATAATTGCGATCAGTGTCTTGCTCGCCTGCATCCTCCTGATGTTGCTAACAGGGAAGTATCGGGTTCTGGAAAAGGTGACCAAATACATCGTGGCCGCCTTTACCGTCATGATTGTCTTTGCGACCGCGTTGGTTCTTCCGAAAATTCATTGGTCCTTCGCCGCATTTGCTGTGCCTGAATTATCTTTTTCACTGGTTCCATTCCTTTTGGCTCTTATGGGATTCATGCCCACACCAGCGGAAGGGTCCGTGTTGCAATCGATTTGGACATGTGCACGAGCCAAGGACTGCGGGCAGATGGCGAATCAGAAGGATGCCGCGCTGGATTTCAATTTCGGCTTTTGTATCACCATCGTCCTTGCCATGTGTTTTTTATTTCTGGGAGCCGGGGTCATGCACTCGGCCGGTGTTGAGGTCGTGAAAAGCAATTTCGGATTTTCTCGGCAATTGATGGAACTTTTTACCAAGACTATTGGTAGTTGGAGTTTTCCCCTTATTGCATTATCCTCGGTTTCGGTCATGTTTTCAACCATGTATACGGTGGTTGATGGCTATACACGAATTGTTGTCGAGCTTGTGGATAATGGCTTTCCGAATTCCACCATCTCGCGCAAGGGGCAGGGACAAAAGGCCTATGCGATTATCAGCATTATTTTGTGTATTGCCGCGGTATTAGTCTTGGCGACCATGATGCAGTCTTTTGCGACGTTCATGGATTTGACGTCTGTCATCGTCTTTGTGACCAGTCCGCTCATCGCCATTTTGAATCATATGGCGGTGTTTGGTCGAAGAATGCCCGTGGCGCAACGCCCTGGGCCGGGAATGAAGCTGTGGAGTTATGTTGGAATTGCTTTTTTCAGCATTGTCACGCTGATATATGTCTATGTAAAATTTATTCTGTGAGGCCTTGGAAGGCCATCGATCGTCGTGTTGAGTTCAACAATGCAAACACAACCAGTATGAATACTGACTGTTGGTATTCAAAAAAAGGATAGGCGGACGAATTATGAGTCTTGTGAAGAAAATGTGTACAGACAAAGACAACGAATCTGTTGTCGCACAGGGAAACATCGCTTTTGCTGCGGGCTGTGTTCGGGCGGGTATTCATGCTGCTGACGGATACCCCGGAACACCGAGTACCGAAGTGATCGACAAGGGATTGTCCCAGGTTCAAGATATGATTACGGTTGGTTGGTCACTCAATGAGGCCACCGCTGTCGGTTCTGGTGTTGGTCATACCCTGGCAGGCAGTGACTGTGTCGTGACCATGAAGATCCCCGGATTGTTTCAGGCCGCTGACCCGGTCAGTTCGTCGGCCTGTTACACGTTGGAACGTGGTTCCCTCGTGTATTACATTGCCAGTGATTACACGCCCAGTTCCACCCAACATTTGATTGATCCCCGGCATTTTCTGAAAAGTTGTTTCATCCCCATTTTTGAGCCGCGTAACCATCAGGAACTTCACGAAGCTGCAAAGATCGCCGCTGATTTGGGTCGTCGATTCTCTTCCCCCGTGGCTATCATCGCTTCCGGCGTGTTGTGTCATTCCGAGGGATTGGTCCAACTCATGGAGAAGGAAACCCGCGAACGGGCCAATGTCCCTGACATCAGCAAGTTCATGACCTTGCCCGGTGCTGCTCGTGCCAATTATGACAAGGTCGTGACCGAACGGGTTCCTGCCATGATGGAGTATGTCGAGAAATCGTCATTAAACACCCGGAAGAAGGGCAGTGGCAAGATCGGTATCATTACCCACGGTGTCAACGAGTTGTTTATCGAGGAAGTACAGGCTGATTTTGATGTCGAGCTGGATGTGCTCTCTCTGGGTATCACGTATCCGTTGCCCATGGAACGTATTCGCGAATTCTATGAAAGCATTGATGGTGACGTTTATATCTTTGAAGACGGCCAACGGTACTTGCAAGATCAATTGGAAGCTGCGGGACTGAAAGTCATTGGCAAGACGGTGAATGATCCGTGTACCGAATGGACTCCGGTCCGCATTGCCGAAAGGTTGGGACACGCCATTGAAACGCCCTTTACGTCTTCGGTTGCCACGGTTGCCCGTCCGCCAATGATTTGTCCGGGGTGTCCATATCGTCTGTTTGGCGAAATGGTCGGCAAGATGCGTCAAAAGGGCACGTTGGAAGCCTGTTTCGGTGACATCGGGTGTAACACCCTGCTGCATTTCATGAAGGCTATGGATACCGCGCTGGCAATGGGTGGCAGTGAAGCCAAGCGGATGGGATATGTCTTGTCCAAACCGGAATCATCCACCAAATGCCTGTCCATTTTAGGTGATGGAACTGAATGTCACAGCGGACTCGACGCCACCCGGAATTCCATTTTCCGCAATGTGCCGGGCGTGAAGGTTATTTTGGATAACCGTTGGACCGCCATGACGGGTGGCCAGCCGTCCCCCAACTCGCCGGTCAACCTCGCCGGTGACGCCAATGTCTTCAGCCTGGAAGAGGTCTTGAAGGCCGAGGGTGCTCAGGTCACGACCGTGAGTGGCTATGATCGCAAGGGATTGCAAAAGACGCTGAAGGCTGCTTTGGCAAACAGTGAAGATGGGCGTCTGAATACCATTCTGGTTCAGGGTACCTGTATTCGCAAGGTCCCCAAGGATCAGTTCGGTGGCCAGATGGTTGTCAATGCAGACATCTGCAAGCGGTGTGGAATGTGCCAGATCTGTCCGGGTATCGAAGCGGATGAAGACGGACTGCCTTTCTTCAACAACCAGTGTTCGACCTGTGGTGGACAGTCTCCTGCCTGCGGCCAGATGTGCCCGGTAGACGCCATTTCAATGATTCGTCCCGACAAAAAGAAAACCGAGAAAAAAGCTGCGATTGCACCGGCTCCCGAGAGCATCAAACTGCCGTCTGTTGACGCTGGTAGCTTCCCGGAACGATTGGCTTTGGCTATTCGCGGCGTTGGCGGACAGGGCAACCTGTTCTTTGGCAGAGTCATGACGCAGTTGGCCAATCTGGCCGGATATGGTGATACCAATATTGTCAAGGGTGAGACCCATGGTATGGCCCAGCTTGGTGGTCCTGTTATCAGTACCTTTGCCTGCGGTAAGGTGAGCAGCCCCATTTACATGCCTGGCACCGCCGATTGCGTGGTCAGCATGGAACGGAGTGAAGTCTTGCGGCCCGGTTTCCCGGATATGCTGCGCAAAGGCGGCACGGTCATCCTTGCGAAAACCGAAGTCCATCCGGCTAAAATGGCCAAGGATAGCTATCCGAAAGCCGATGATATTCGGTCGGCTTTGGCTGATTACACCGTTGTCGAAGTGGATGTTCTCAAGGCTGCGTTGGATCTTGGTGACGCGTCTGGCCGCAGTGCCAATGTCGTCATGATTGGCGTCCTGAGTACCATTGCTCCTTTTGATACCTTCCCCGAAGAATTGTGGCTCCAGGCTTTGAAAAACGTCAGCCCGAAACCGGCAATCTGGGCTGCGAACTATGCCGCATTCAATGCCGGTCGTTCTTTAAGCAAGTAGCTTTAACCTTCATAAAGCACCATTTTCCCTGTGCCATCCGCACGGCCTGATTACGGTCAGGCTGTGCGGAAACAGGAGAGGTGTATCCAATTTCCGTGAAGAAAAAGAGAAGACACATGATGAACCGAGTTGATTTTGACGCCCTGGCCGCACGATTTACGCAGGCCCACGAAGAGGGCCGTGGATTTTTGTACGAGTATGAAGTGTATGATTTCCTATCGCACCTTGGCGCGGAAACTCCGCCAAAATGCTCGCTGATTCTGAAAGGGATGCAGCCTTCTGACGAAGAAATCATGGCCATTCCCGGTGATCGCGCTGTTTTGAAGATCGTTTCACCGACCATTTTGCACAAAACTGAAGTCGGCGGCGTGCGTGTTGTTGAGAAGGAACCCAACAAGGTCCGTTCCGCCATTCGTCGAATGTTGTACGAAGTTCCGGAAAATTTTGCGGTGTGGATTGAACACAACCAGCAGGCCGCACCGGATGTGTACAAGGGATTGGTCGGGGAAGCTCTGGTTGCCGCCATTCGGAATGACCTCAAAGGTGTCTTGCATGTACAATTCATGCCACCGGATTCCAGTGCGTTCGGCAATGAATTGATTGTCGGATTGCGTCGAACTCGCGAATTCGGAACGGTTATCAGTGCCGGTCTTGGTGGAACGGATACGGAATTGTACGCCGAACGATTCAGGAAAGGGCAGGCAATTGTCGCCGCTTCAGTGGAAATGACTGACGGTCAGGAGTTTTTCGAGCTGTTTAAGAAAACAATTTCTTATCGAAAACTGGCTGGTTTGACTCGTGGACAGCGTCGAATCGTGACCGACGAGCAGTTGATTGAGTGCTTCAACGCCTTTATTTTGGCCGCCCGGTACTTCTCTCCTGCCAACCCGGATGCGCCATTTGTGATCGACGAATTGGAAATCAATCCGTTCGCGTTTACTGATTATCTCATGGTGCCGTTGGATGGTCTGTGCAAATTTTCGTTGCCCGGCGCACAGCCTGTTGCCCGGCCCGTCGAAAAGATCAAGGCCATCACAAATCCGAAAACTATCGGTATCATCGGCGTTTCATCCACTCGCATGAACTTTGGTCGCATCATCATGAACAGCATTTTAGATGCCGGTTATGATGCCAAGAAAGTGTATGCCATCAAACCCGGCAGTGATGAAGTGGATGGCGTGCGGTGCGTTCCTGATCTGAAGTCGCTGCCTGAACCTTTGGATTTATTTATTGTGGCAGTCGGTGCCCCGCAGGTTCCAGACCTGGTTGATGAGATTCTGGAAGCCAACAATGTCAACGCTGTCATGCTGATTCCCGGCGGTATGGGCGAGACAGAAGAGAGCAAGGACCGTGCGGTCGAATTGGCGGAAAAGATCAATGGAGCACATGCTTCCGGCACAGGGCCGGTCTTTTTGGGTGGCAATTGCATGGGCGTTATCTCGCATCCCGGGCAGTATGATTCCTGGTTTGTTCCTGAAAGCAAGCTGCCAAAAAGTTCTGGGAAAACGTATAAGCGCGCTGCTTTCATTTCACAATCAGGTGCGTTTATGGTCACTCGCATGGCCCAATGTCCGGAAATTGAGCCAGCATATTTGATTTCCATGGGCAATCAAAACGATTTGACGCTTGGTGATATGGCGAACTATTTCAAGAAGAGTGATGATGTGGATGTCATTGCCATTTATGCGGAAGGGTTCAAGAATCTTGACGGACTGGCATTTTGTAAAGCCATTCGGGACGCTGTTTTGGCCGGAAAGGACGTTGTTTTCTACAAGGCCGGACGCACGCAGGAAGGCAAGAAAGCGACTGCCGGACATACCGCTTCTTTGGCTGGTGATTACATGGTCTGCGAATCATGCGTCCGTCAGGCCGGAGCTATCGTGGCCCGGAATTTCGCGGAATTCGAAAATCTCATCATGCTTGCACAGCGGCTGAACAGAAAAGTCGTCCGTGGGAACCGTCTTGGCGCGATTTCCTCTGCGGGTTTTGAAACGGTTGGCATGGCTGATTCCATCCATTCAGATGATTTTGATATGCAGTTGGCAACATTGAGTGAGAAGACAACGGAAATACTCAATGAAGTCATTGTCAGGAAACGCCTTGATAAATTGGTGAACGTCCATAATCCTCTTGATATTAACCCCAGTGCGGATGATGAAGTCCATGCTATCGCGGCGCGTGCATTGTGCGACGATCCCGGTGTGGACGCCGTTGCACTGAGCCTTTTGCCCATGGCTCCGGCCATGTTCCCGGCATTGGACAATCTTGACAAGCTCGATACCGAAGGGACCATCATTCCGTTGTTGAAGAAATTGTCGCAGGAAACCGAAACGCCGCTGGTGTGCTGCGTCAATGCCGGATCGTATTACGACAAACTCATTGAGACCATCGGTGAAGCTGACATCCCGGTTTTCAGATCGGCTGACAGTGCTGTGTCCGCATTGAGTCAATATATTGAAGGCCGTTTGAACGCCGCCCGGATTCGGGCCAGTTCGGAATTGTAAATGAAAAAGGTGGGCATCCGGCAGACGGATGCCCACTTATTTTGAAAAGGACCACCCCGTGCCTGGGGATGAGAAATTTATATCAAGATATCAGGGGGATGACGTACATAAAAAATGAAACAAACATGCTGTCTACAACCTTTTAATCTCGAGGAAAAGAGAGTGAAAAAAAACAATTCTGGATATTTTGCAATAGCATTTGTTTGGTTTAGTTCTCATTTTGGAGGAGGATTTGCTTCTGGACGACAGCTTGTTGATTTCTATTTGGCGCATCAATGGACGTCGGTTTTCATGCCGGCCATATCCATGTTCATTATGGGATTGACCTTGTATTATTCCATGGTCATCGCGGCGAAATTCAATGTTTTTGATTATAGCAAATGGTCGATCAAGGTCTATGGTCGTACCGGAGCTATCATGGCTCCGGCGTATGAGATCCTTTTTAATGGTGTGCTTGTACTTGCGACAGCGGTTGCTTTTGCCACCGGCGGGTCAACGCTTGAAAAGGCCATTGGAACTCCCTATCTACTCAATACCGTCGTCATTGCCGGGGTTATTTTCGTCTTGACCATTTATGGATCGGCTTTGGTCAGAAAGGCGGCGACCGTGATTTCCTTGATTCTCATCGCCTGTATTTTTATTATCTACCTGCCGAATATCATCTACTTTTTTCCGAAAATCCTGCACAACTTCGCTGCGTTGAAGAGTGGTGCATTTGATACAGGTGTTCACAGTTCTTTTGTTGACACCCTATGGTGGGGCGTCAAGTACGGCGCGCTGCAATGTTGTGCTGTCGGTGCATACATCGTTCACACGAAAGTCTGCCCTGACAAATCCTGTCTCAAGAAAGCGGCAATTCTTGGTTTCCTTATCAATACGGGGATTATGTACCTCACCTATTTTGGCATCATGGCTTTTCTCGATGAGGGGGTTTTGAAAGAGGCCGTTCCGTCCCTGTTTGTTGTCATGAATGGTGTTGGCGGTACCTGGATGACTGTGCTTATTACGGTGTGCATCGTGGTGGGAGCCGTTTCAACCGGCGTTGCTCTCGTCTATGGCACGACCAATCGGTTGACCAACTTTTTTGGCCGGAATCTGGATGAGGCGAAACGAGCTGAAAAGCGTGGATTCCATTCCATCATCGCGTCCATCATTCTTGTCGTCATTTGTTGGTTGGTCGCTCAACTTGGTCTCATTCCTCTCATCGGCAAAGGATACGGCAGTCTCGGCTGGGTCTCCATGCTCGTGGTGACAGTGCCGGTCGTCCTGAGAGGGCTTGGTCTCTGGAAGTTTTCTACGGAAAAATAAAGCAAGGAGGTTCCCATTGCTTACTCTTATACATGAAATGCAGAGTATTTTGTCCAAAGAATGTGTTCACGATAATCCCGCGTTGGTCGATACATACGCCGTTGACGCAAGTTTTTACAAACCCAAGGCCAAGTTGGTTGTTGACGCACATTCTGTGAATGAAGTGTCACAGATTCTGGATGTGTGTACCCGGCATGATATTGGGGTGACGTTCCGAGGTTCAGGGACTGCCGTGAGCGGACAGACCTGTGGAGAGGGCGTCATTGTCCGGCTGCATGGATCGGCATGGGATGCCATTCGGGTGTTGGATGAGGGCAAACAATTCTGGGCTGGATGTGGTGTCATCGGTAGTGATGTCAATGTGGCACTGGCTCCGTTCAAACAGAAAATGGGTGCGGACCCCGCGTCCATTGCTTCTGCGACCATGGGCGGTATCATTGCCGATAACTCTGCCGGTATGTGTTGCATGGTCGAACAGAACAGCTATCACGCCATCAAGGGAATTCGGATGGTGTTGGCCGACGGCACCTATCTGGATACCACGGACGAGATGAGTTGTGCCGCCTTTCGGAAGAGTCATGCAAAAACGCTCGAAAAGCTCGGAGCGATGCGCACGAAGATTCTGGCAGAACCCGAGGTGGTCGCCCGGATCAAACGGAAGTATTCCATCAAGAATACCATCGGATACATGGTGAATTCCTTTGTGGACCATGAAGATCCCATGGATATTCTGTTGCATCTCATGGTTGGCTCGGAAGGAACCCTCGGGTTCATTCATGAAGTGCTCATGGACACGATTCCAACTCCACCCGTGCGGGCGACCGGCCTGATGTTTTTTCCCAGTTTGAAAGATGCGACGGACGCGGTCATCGAGTTGAAGGGAAGCTGCAACGCCGAGGCCGCTGAAGTCATGGATTGCATTTCCCTGCGAGCCTTGCAGGACGTCAAGGATGCCCCGTCAATCTTGAAGGAACTTCCTGACGGTGCCTGTGCGGTTCTCATTGAAACAAAAGCATGGGATACTGATGGGTTGGAGAAAAATACCAGTGAGATTCTGAAGGCGTTGGGCCATTATCCGGCACTTATTCCCCATGCTTTTACCTCTGAAGACGCGGAATGCGAACGGTTGTGGAACGTCAGGCGTGGATTGTTTTCCGCCATTGCCAGTTATCGTGAGCCGGACGAGTATGTTTTGACAGAGGATATCAATATCCCAGTGCCAGAATTGGCCGATGGGTGTGATGCCTTCCAGGAGTTGTTTGATCGATATGGCTACAATGCTGGAATCATGGGGCACGCATTCCATGGGAATTTGCATTTTTCCATCCCGGTGAAAATCGCGGATGAGGAAGCGGTCAAGCGGCTCGATAATTTCATGATCGATCTGGTTGATCTTATTACCAAACGGTTCGACGGGTCGCTCAAGGCGGAACACGGAACCGGTCGGGCCATGGCTCCATTTGTCCGCAATGAGTGGGGCGATTTCCTGTTCGAGATCATGTGTGACATCAAGAAGCTGTTTGACCCCAAGGGAATTTTGAATCCCGGAGTGCTGATCAATGAGGATAAGCAAGCGTATCTTGAAGGACTGAAAAATCCCGTGGCCACCCATCCGAGTGTGGATATGTGTGTTGAATGCGGTTTTTGCGAATTGGCGTGTCCGTCTCGAAAGATCGCTCTCAGTCCGCGTCAACGGATCACGTTGGCCCGGTCCATCGCCAAATTGCGGATGGAAGGGGACACGCAGAAGGCCGATGAGTGGGAGACTATTTTCCATAAATACGGGGCTGATTTGTGCGCTACTGACGGACTGTGTCAATTGCGGTGCCCATTGGGCGCGGACGTGGCCACAATGGTTCGCGACTATCGGGGCAGAAATGCGTCTGGCAAGGTCATTCGGTTGGCGGACTACGTGTCCCACCATTTTGGCGGTGTGTTGAAAACAGCGACCATGGCCTTGAACGGCATGTCGTTGGCACAACGTATCATCGGCGACAAGGCTCTCGGGAAAATGGCGACTTCGGCCCGGTCTTTATCGGGGAACAAACTTCCGCAGTGGAATCCGGCCATGCCAAAAGGCGGCAGCAAGGCCCCGGTACAAACGCGGCCCGATGCGAACAAGGACTGCGTGGTCTATTTCCCGTCGTGCGCTGTCCGATCCATGGGACCGAGCAAGGGCGATGATTCGGAACCGTTGATGGATGTGACGGTCAAGCTCTTGAAACGGGCTGGATATCAGGTCATTTTTCCCCAGAATATGTCGAAGTTGTGTTGTGGCAAGGCCATGGAAACCAAAGGCTTGGCCGAACAGGCAGACGCCATGTCCGCTGAATTGAATGTGGCGTTGCTCGAAGCGAGTCAGAATGGAAAGTTCATGGTTCTGTGTGACACAAGCCCGTGTTTGGCCCGGATGAAGAAGACCTTGGATACGCGGATGACCCTGATGGATCCCATCGAATTCGCCATGAAAAATGTGGTCAATCGATTGCATGTCACGAAGTTGCCGCGCACGGTCGCATTGCATCCGACCTGCACCACGCGAAGCATGGGGTTGGCAGATATGTTTACGGAATTGGCCTCGAAATGCGCGGAAAAGGTGATTGTGCCCAAGGGAATCAATTGCTGTGGTTTCGCTGGAGACAAAGGGTTTCATAATCCAGAGTTGAATGCAGCGGCACTGAGCGGATTGCGTGAACAGATTGTCGAATGCGATGAAGGGTATAGCGTTTCTCGGACCTGTGAAATCGGTCTGACATTGCACGGCGGCAAGAATTATCGGAATATTCTGTATCTTGTCGAGGAAGCGACCCGATAATAGAGACCTTTCGGTCTCGGATGAAATGTTCCCCGTTGTTTGCGTGGGGATCGTCCTTATAGAATGTAATGGGAGCCTGCATGGATGTGCAAGCTCCTTTTTTTTGATACGGGGATGTTACTCGGTATCGTCTTCGGTTGGCGTCAAATCCAGACACATTTTCCCTTTGCACTCGTTGCACAATCCATACAGGACAGTGTGATATCGAAAGAGCGTGAACCCTTGTTGGCGGGCTGTTTCCTGTTGAATGCACTCAAAATAGGGGTTTTTGATAGGGATGGATCGACCGCAGCGTTCGCAGATCATCTGGCAACATTGGTCTCCCATTGATTCGTACAGTGTTGTCCCGTCACTGTGGTGAATACAACGGGCTATTCCTGCGTTGTGCAGGTGCTTGATGGTTCGGTAGACCGTGGATCGACTGACCGTCTCGTCAAGGTCCTGCACTTTTGTCAACAATCCCTCGGGGCTTATCGGATTGTCGTTGCTCATGAAAACCTTGAAGATGAGCAGCCGCTGTTGCGTGAGTTTCAGACTGTTCCCTGTCAGATATTCCTTGAATGATTTGAGTGCTTCCTGCATTTTCCTGATCTTTTGTGGGCTGAATGTCAAAATGAGACCGCTTGTTGACGCGCTATCTCATTCCCGTTGAGTCTACCGTGTGTTTGTCCGAAGAAGTTGACACGAAGTTTCAACTTCTTTTTTTTGTTGACCCGTTGTGCGCCAAAGCATATCACTGATACCGAAATTCATTATCAATTGCAACGCCGAATAATAAAAGAGGGAAAAGCAATGTCGATGCATCGAACACTCCAATCAGTTGTTCCGGGGGAAACCACGCTTGTGGTCGCTATTGACGCTGGAATGCGTGCCAGAACACGGCTTGAGTCTCTTGGCCTTATTCCCGGTGCCAGCGTGGAGGTTTTTAACAATGGCCGTGGCCCACTGATTGTTTCTGTGGGGGAAGGGCGCATCATTGTTGAACGGGGTATTGCCGACAAAGTCCTTGTGGCCTGATGCATTCTGGTACTGAACAAAGAGTAGACATTTTACAGAGGAAGGAGAGGTATGACTCTTGATGAACTCAAACCCGGAATCAGTTGTGTCATGAAAGATCTGACGGCTGAAGGGGCATTGTGTCAACGGTTGATGGACTTGGGTTTTTTCCCTGGTGCCGAGATTGAGGTTGTCCGTAACGCACCCTTGGTTGATCCTGTCGAATTGCAGCTCGACGGATACCATGTTTCCATTCGGCACAACGAAGCCAGGGTGATCGAGGTGGAAGCGTAATGGGATCGAAGAATTTGCTCGTGGCGTTGGCTGGACAGCCAAATTGTGGAAAATCCACGGTTTTCAATATGTTGACAGGTGCCCGGCAACATGTGGCCAACTATCCTGGCGTGACGGTTGAAAAGAAAATGGGAACGTTTTCCATTGATGGGAAACGGGTGGAGTTGGTTGACCTTCCCGGCACCTACAGTCTGACATCCTATTCCATGGAAGAGCGGGTTGCCCGTGATTTTTTGTTGGGGGATACTCCTGATGTCGTGGTTGATGTCGCCGATGCGTCCAATCTCAAACGGAATTTGTATCTGACACTCCAGTTGATGGAGATGGACGTTCCGACCATTCTCAATCTGAATATGATGGATGTGGCGGAACGACGCGGTCAGGGGATTGATGTCAGGCAGCTTGAAGTTGTCCTTGATACGCCTGTGATTCCGACGAAAGCGAAACGTGGTGAAGGCGGAGAAGCGCTGAAGGCAGCGATCAAGGATCTGTCCGAACATGGACGGAAATCCTCTTTCAAGATCGAATATGGTGCGCTTGAACCATATATTGCCGAGCTTGAAGAGGTTTTGGTCAAAGAGCCGGTTTTGTGCGTTCAGTATCCTGTTCGGTGGGTTGCCATCAAGTTGTTGGAAAACGACGCTGGTGCCCTTGAATTGGTGGAGCGGACACATCCAGAAGCCGAGCAGGTCAAGACTTTGGTGGAGTCGTGCCGAGCGCGTTTTCATGAAGAAAAAGACCTCGTGGCAGAACGGCATATCGCGTTTACCCGTCATGCCGAGTGCGCCAAGATTGCCCGTGAAGTCGTGACATTGCCCACTGAGAAAAAGCGGAATTTGTCAGACAAGGCTGATCGGTATGTGTGCAGCCGGTTTTTCGGGCCGATCATTTTGATTGGCATTTTGTTGATTCTCTATGAAATTTCGATTGTTTTTGGAAATTGGCTTGCGCTTCAGGCCTGGCCCATATGGGGCGGTTTGGAACGGTTGGCTGGTGACCTTTTGCCGCAGGCCGGATTCCTCAATGATCCGTTGTTGCGTTCATTGGGATTGTGGGTGGTCAAATCAACAACGGCTATCTTGAATTATCTGCCGATCTTTTTCTTGCTGTTTACCTTGATCGCCATCTTGGAAGACAGCGGATACATGCCGCGAATGGCGTTCATTCTGGATCGACTGTTCAGACGCTTCGGCCTGCACGGGCAATCCACGTTGCCCATGATCCTTGGTGGAGTGTATGTCGGTGGCTGCGCCATTCCTGGTGTCATGGCGACCAAGGCTATCCCTGACGAGCGTGCTCGACTGGCGACCATTCTGATCGTTCCGATGATGAATTGTCTTGCCAAAGTGCCGTTATATTTGATTTTGATCGGCGCGTATTTCGCCGATACCGGCGGGCTGGCCCTGTTCTTCATTGCGACCGTGACTTTGTTTATGGCTTTGCCGGTTGCTAAGTTGTTGTCTTTGACCGTTTTGAAAAAACAGCCTCAGGCGCCGTTTATCATGGAGATGCCGCCTTATCATATCCCGACGATATCCGGTGTGCTTCGCCGTGGCTTTGAACGGGTCTGGTTGTTTTTGAAAAAGATCGTGACCGTGGTCGTGGCTGTGGCTGTCGTGGTCTATGTGCTGATCAATTATCCCGGCCTGACTGAAAGCAGGGAGGCGCATTTTCAGCAGATGCAGGACGCTTCGATTTCCGCCTTCATGGCCGATGTGCAAAAGACCGGGTTGAAAGAAGCGGTCTCTGCCGATGACGTTCTGCCCATCATTTTGTTCGGAGAGTCGTTGAAACACGCGAAGATCGGTATCAAGGACAAGGAAAAGGCCGCGCAGGTCAATGCCGAATTCCAGGCAACCAATCCGACCTACTACTCTGTGGTGAAACGAGTCGGCAAAGATGGAAAGAAGCTGAATCGTTCGTTGAAGAAAGTGATCAAGGTCCGCAAGAAAGTCCGGCGTGAGGCCCGTGCCGAGCGATTTGAAACAAGTTTCCTCGGCGTCATGGGGCGCGCGCTTGAGCCAGTGACTCAATGGGCGGGATTCAATTGGCGTATCAATATTGCCTTGTTGTCCGCTTTTGCGGCCAAGGAAAACTCTGCGGCCACGCTCGGAGCCATTTATGGCATCGATGGGTCGGACCAGTCGGTCCAGCAGAGCATGAAGGAAGGCGAGAGTGGATTCACGCCGCTTCACGCCCTGGCCCTCATGTTGTTCATGGCCCTGTACCCGCCCTGCGTTCCCGCATCCATCATGGTGCGTCATGAAGCCAATTCCACGAAATGGATGCTGTTTTCCATCGGGTATCAGACATTTCTCGGCCTGATTGTGGCCAGTCTGGTCTTTACCGGAGGCCGTGTCCTTGGCCTGACGGGATTTCAAACCATGTGGGCGTTTTATGCCCTTTGTGTGGCGACCACGCTTGGCATGGCCATGATTCCCAATCCCGAAGATTCAATAAATGTGGCGACGTCCACAACCAATTCGTGCACGAAGAATTGCTCTTAAGGAGGAGTGAATAATGAAAAAGTTGATGATTTGTTTGACCCTGGCCGCTATGGTGGCGTTTTCCGGACAGGCCTTTGCCCACAGTCCGTTGATGAGCTGCTTTGACAATGGTGACAACACCGTAACCTGCGAAGGTGGTTTTTCCGACGGCTCATCCGCTTCTGGTGTGAAGATGCACATCAAGGATGGCGACGGCAAGACCATTTTGGAAACCAAAATGAATGAAGACAGCGAGTGCACCTTCGACAAGCCTGCTGGAACGTACATGGTTCTTTTTGACGCTGGTGAAGGACACCGTGTTGAAGTGAACGGGGCCGACATCGTCGAATAGTGGATTGAAAACGCAAGAGGAGTGTGTGTCCTTTTGCGTTTTTTTACAGTGGTAATAATGAGAATGGTATTCAATTTCAAATTTGAGGAGTTTTTGATGAAAAAACGTTTTATTCCCCTGCTGACCGCCTTGTGCGTGCTGGCTGTTGTCAGTTCTGCCTTTGCCCATTTCATGGTTGTGTACACCCCTGAAATCGCTTTGGATGAAGCACAGGATCTGGATATGCGGATCATGTTCACCCATCCTGCCGAGGCTGGTCACATGATGGATATGGGTGGAATCGAAGAGTTTTACGTTGTGAAACAGCGCGGAGACATGGCCGCCAAAAAAGTGGACCTGAAAAAATATCTCAAAGAGATCGTTTGGAAAAATCCCCATTCCAAGGCCCAGGCTTTTTCTGCCATGATTCCCAAAAAGGAAATTCGCTCCATGGGTGACTACGTCTTCGTCATGAAGCCCGGTTACTACTTCGAGAAGGAAGAAGGCTTGTACATGCAGCAGATCACCAAGCTGATCCTCAATGTGGGCGGCATCCCGGGCAACTGGGCCGAACCTGTTGGCCTGCCGTGCGAAATCGTTCCCCTGATCAAACCCTACGGTTTGTGGACCGGCAACGTCTTCAAGGCGCAGGTTCTGTCCGCTGGCAAGCCGGTGGCTGGTGCCGAGGTTGAGGTTGAATACATGAGCCACATGCCGAATCTGAAAGATAACACCATGCCCGAGAAGTGCTCGGTGGATTATCCGCATGACGCGTTTGTGACCCAGACGATCTTCACCGATGACAATGGATATATCACCTTTGGTATTCCCAAGGCCGGTTGGTGGGGCTTTGCCGCTCTCGGTGTTGGTCCCGAGACCGAATACCAGGGCAAGGAACTTGGTCAGGACGCCGTGATTTGGGTCAAGGCCGAAGATATCTAGCAAGGTCTTTGCAATCCCTGCATAAGGGAATGCGACTCTCCAAGACAGTGCGGCGGGTTCTAACCGTTTACCCGCCGCACCCCAACAAGCAAAGGCAGTCGATAGATGACCCTTCGTGATCGAAATATGGCTCCGGGATGTGAATGCGTTGTGCGCCCGGCAGGGGCGGGGGTGGAAACTCGGCTGGTCCTGTTGGTCGCTTTTTTAACGGTGATGGTGTGTGGCGGCAGTATTTTTCTCCGTACTTCCTCTGCTCGTGTGGCCGAGGTTTCAGGGTGGCAGGTTGACGCCTTCAATGACTTGCGGGCCGAAGAGTTGGCTCTTTTCAACGGACTCTACACGGCGGCACCGGAGATCATGGCTTTTCATGATGATTCAAATGGACAGTGGCCGTCCGTGACCGATTTGGAAACCGATTTGATACCGCCTTTTATTCGGGATTCTGCCTGGCGGAAAAATGGAGCCATGGAATGGAGTAACAGTATCCTTTCCACGAAAGACAAGCATATCGCATTGTATGTCGGGCATCCGCAGGATTCGGATATTTCAGGCTCGTTTCTTTTGGTCATTCTGCATGACCATGTGAAGAAGGAAGGGAACGCCGGGGCTGCGACGCATGCTCCGTTTGAAGTCTGGTTACACCCTTCCCCAGTGGCCGAGACGCCGACCATGGTGACCGATCAGGCCCTGATCAACAAAGGTTGGCGGGAAGTCGTGGCTCGAAAGGGGGAAGATGAAATGAAACGAATGAAGGGCGAGGATTATCTCTGATGATGCGGAAGATAGGATTGGGATTTGTGCTTGTCTGTTGTTTGGCAAGCAGTGTTTTTGCAGCGGGAAAACCGCGTATCGGGATCACCTTGCACCCGTATTACAGTTTTGTCGCGGCGATTGTCGGTGATACCGCCGAGGTCGTGCCTTTGATCGGGGAAGGGTTCAATCCGCACAACTATCGGCCACAGCCCGAGGATATCAAGCGGTGCATGACGCTTGACGCGTTGGTGGTCAATGGCATCGGGCATGACGAATTTGCATTCGAGTCAGTCAAGGCCGCCAATGTACAGGATTCATTACCCATCATTTTTGCCAACAAGGATGTCTCCCTGATTCCGGTTTCCGGCCATCTGGATGGGAAGAAGATCGTCAATCCGCACACGTTTGTTTCGGTCACGGCTTCGGTCAGACAGGTGTATACCATTGCAAAGGGATTGGGAGAGATTTTTCCGGAGCACGCTGCCTTGTATCGTGCAAATGCACGAAAATATGCAAAGAAATTGCGGAAACTCAAGGCGCGGTACATGAAGCGGATCGCGAATTTGCCCAGCATGGATTTTCGATGTGCAACCATTCACGGCGGGTACGATTATCTCTTTCAGGATTTTGGTCTGCAAGTGACCGCAGTCATTGAACCCGGGCACGGGTTGAAGCCCACGGCCAGTCAGCTTGCAAAGACCATCGATGAAATACAGCGGCTTGGTGTGGATGTCATTTTTACGGAAATGGCATTCCCTGACAAGTATGTGGAGACAATCCACGAGGAAACAGGAATTCGTATTCGGCATTTGTCGCATTTGACCAATGGGAAATATACGGTGGATGGTTTTGAAAAAGGGTTGTCCGCCAATCTTGAAGCATTGACCAGCGCGCTCATTGATGCGCAATCCGTCAAACAGGGAGGGGCATGTGACCAGAGTAACACATCTCGGCCGAGGTCCTGAAATCCATTTTGACACGGTTGGTTTGAAGCTCGGCGGCAATACCATTCTGGATGATATCAGCTTCACCGTGAAACAGGGGACAATTCATTGCATCATCGGTCCAAATGGTGGCGGAAAGACGTCGCTTATCCGGTGCATGTTGGGACAGATGCCGCATACCGGCGATATCCGTCTCTGCTGGGGAAATGAGTGCAGCATGGGATATGTGCCGCAAAAACTCGAATATGATGACACGCTGCCGATGACGGTGCGAGATTTCATGGCCATGATCGGACAGCGCAGGCCTGCGTTTCTGGGATTGCGACGAGATCGTCGGTCTGCGGTCAATGCCGTGTTGGAGCGGGTGAACATGCTCGACAAGAAAGACCGTCCCTTTGGCTCTCTGTCCGGCGGCGAACGGCAACGCGTTCTTTTGGCTCAGGCCCTGTTGCCGGAGCCGAAGCTGTTGGTGCTCGATGAACCCGCAACCGGGCTGGACAAGGCTGGATCAGCCATCATGCACGAGATTATCGGTGAATTGTCCGATGGCGGGACAACCATTGTCATTATCCATCATGATTTGGGTGTGGTGCGTGAATTGGCGCACGGTGTCACCTGTCTCAACCGTGAAATGGTGTTCTCTGGCGATCCGAAAACCGAATTGACGTCAGACCGGATTTTTTCGCTTTTTTCCTCTTCTCCCAAGGCTGCATAATCACATGGAATTCTTCTACGACTTCATTCGCCAGCCGCTCATGGAATGGGCCAAGGCCGGGACGCTTCCCGAGTTTTTTCAATACGCCTTTGTCGTGAACGCGCTGTTATGCGCTGTCATTGCCGGGCCGCTTTTGGGCGGTATCGGGACTATGGTCGTTTCGAAACGTCTCGCCTTTTTTTCGCAAGCGGTGGGTCAGGCTGCCCTGACAGGTGTTGCGCTCGGCGTCATGCTTGGCGAGTCGGTGACCGCACCGTATGCGTCATTATTTGGTTTTTGCATTCTTTTTGCTTTGGCCATGAATTTTACCAGGAACCGCACGCGCATGAAACAAGACACGGTCATCGGGGTCTTCCTCTCCATCTCGTTGGCCGTGGGCGCGTGCGTGCTTCTGTATGTCACGGCACGTGTGAATATGCATGTGTTGGATAATATCCTGTTCGGGTCCATTCTCACGGTCAACGACACTGATATGAACGTTTTGTTGAGTATTGCTTTTGTGTGTGTGGCTGTGGGGATTCCAACCTATAATCACATGTTGCTGGCCAGTTTCAATCCGAGTCTGGCCCAGGTGCGTGGGGTCAATGCAAAATTATATGACTATGTGTTTGTGTTGATGATTACCGTCATTACGGTGGCGTGCCTCAAAATCGTCGGTGCCGTCTTGGTCGAGGCGCTTCTGATTATTCCGGCTGCTTCGGCTCGAAATATCAGTCGTTCCATGAAAGGCTTCTTCTTTTATAGTGTAATTTTTGCGACCGCGAGTTGCCTGCTTGGAATCATCATCCCCATGCAGTTCGAGATTCCGGTTCCGTCCGGTGGAGCGATTATTCTGACCGCGTCCGTCTTTTTTGCCCTGACAGCCCTTGTTCAAGGGTTCTCAGGCGCGTTCAAGGAGGCGGCATGATCCGTTCCTTCATTTTATCCGTGCTGTTTTTTGTTGTAGGAATGACCTGTCCGGGGCTGGCCAGTGCCAAGGTGACTGTCTTGACGTCATTGGATGTGGTGCAGGCCTTGGGGATGGCCCTGACACAGGATACGTCCATTGAGGTCGTGAATGTCGTGCCCAAGGGGTATTTCATGATGGGGCAGGATGCGTATTTCAAGAAACATCAGAAGACCTTTTTTGCGCAGGCTGTCCGTGCAGATGCCGTTCTGACTATTGGCGCAGCCTGGCCAGCAGATTCGCTCTATAAATGGGCACGGCGCGGCAATATTCATGTTGTGAATATTGATGTGTCCCAACCGCTTGATGGATACGGGGCCGGTGTCCCGCTCATTGCGGTGGGGGAAGGCTTTTCTCCGTATGTCTGGCGAAGCCCCGCCAACCTGACTCGAATGGCGGCCATTGCCGCTGATGACCTGAGTCGACTGGTCCCTGCCGAAGCTCCGACCATTCTGGCAAACCTCAAGGCTCTGCAAACCCGCCTTTTCACGCTGCGCAATACCTATGAGCAGGCTTTTCTTGAACTTGATGTGGTGGATGTCGCGGCCTTGACCAATGGATTTACGTATCTGACCGATGAGTTCGGTCTGAATATCGTGTTTTCTGTGATCGAGCCGGAAGAACACTGGACTGAAACCAGACAGACGACGATAGCCGGACAATTGAAGGAAGACATGCTTTCGACTGTCGTGTGTGCCTGGGAGCCGGGCGAGATTGCCAAAAGTGTTCTTGCCCGTGGCGGTGCTCATCCCGTTGTGTTGAAACGGTACGTCTTTTCTTCGACAGAGGCCCCGGACGTTTCATTGGTGAAATGGTATGAGGGGAATTTGTCACGGCTGCTCAAGGTATTGAAAACTGAATCTGGAGGATGACAATGGATACGTTCGTCGCCATAGCGATTATCGTGGTTGCCGCCTGTTTTGTTTTTGTCAAGATACGATCCCAGTTGCGGAATAAGGGAGGCGGTTGCGGGTGCTCGGGAGGATGCAGTAGTGGAGCGGAAATTGATTCCGGCGCATATTGTGTGAATAAAGGAAAAGGGGAAAAGAATGAAAAGTAGGAGCGTGTTGAAAGGACGGATTTCCGTTCGTCAATTGTGGGGAGGACTGGGCATTGTCGTGGTGCTGCTGTTCATGGTCGGAATAGACATGGCTTCGGCACATTCCCTGTATATTCAATCGGGACGGCACCGTGTGAGTGAGGGGAAGAAAACGCCGTTGTTTTTTGCCTATGGCCATCATTTCCCAGTGGATGACGGCGTGCGTGCGAACAAGCTCGATTCTATCAAGGTCTTCAGGCCTGACGGAGAAGCTGTTTCGATTGCCCCTCGTGCGGAAACCTGCCTGCAATCACAGATGGTGGAATATGATGTTCCGGGGACCTATGTCCTGACCGCTGAAACACACCCTGGGCATTATACCAAGTGGGTTGATCTGAAAGGGCGGAACCGGAATTCGATCAAACCCATGAGTGCGGTCAAAGATCAGGCCTCCAAGATCGTGAAGTCCTTGTATAGCAAGCAGTATGCGAAGACATATGTCCGCTGCGGCGAATCGGATGGACAGTATCTTGGTCGTGTGGGATTGCCATTGGAGTTGGTCCCCATGCAGGACCCCACCACATTGAAGCAGGGAAACACGTTGATTCTGAAGGTGTTTCGGGATGGCGCACGCTATACTGGTTCTGGCCATTGGGACGCGACCTACGGCGGGTATTCGACCGAGGCGGAAGATCTGTATCATCCCGGTAAAGATGTCCGAGGCGATACCTTCAAGGTCTCATTGGATCAGCCTGGGAAGTGGTTCATTCGGTATTTTATCAAAACCGATGCCCCTGCGGATAAAAAAGATGAATATTTGCAAAGCAAACAAACGGCCACGTTGGTGGTGTTGGTTCCCAATGAGCGCAAACAGCCGTCGGCCAAGCACCATTAAAGGCCCATGGAGCGACTAGGTATGTATCGGCTTTTGACCATTCCTCACTGTATGTGAGGGGAGACCGCTCGCTTTGAGGGCGGACGGTTTCCCCAGCGGCACTCTGTGTCGTGTGACAAGGAACTCTTCAACGCTGTGAGGTTCATATGAACAAAACGCTGATTGTGTACGGATCAACGACCGGGAATACCGAAAGTGTGGCGGACGATATCGCCAAGATTCTGGAAAAGAACGGACGGTCCGTCGAAATCGTGAGTGCCGCCGATGTGTCGGTGGATGGCATGGCCAACGGGTACGAGACCCTCTTCCTCGGATCATCCACCTGGGGTGATGATGAAATCGAATTGCAGGATGATTTTGTTCCGTTGTTTGATGATTTGGACAAGGCTGGTCTGCAAGGGAAAAAGGTCGCGGTCTTTGGGTGCGGCGATTCTTCCTATGAATTCTTTTGCGGAGCCGTGGATGCCATTGAAGAAAAGGCGGAAAGCCTCGGGGCGATCATACTCGGTGATACCTTGAAAATTGATGGCGATCCTGAAAGTGATGAAGTCACAGCCTGGACTGAAAGCATTCTGGAGAAACTCTAGGCCCAATTCATCAGGGCTTGAACACCCTGATGCCGAAATATGAACCATGTGGTTTGACGCACTGCGGCACCTTCGGGTGCCGCTTCGTGTGTGCGGTTTTGATAACCTTTTTCGGTAGTCTGTCTGACGACTGGTTGGCCTATTTCCAATTTTCAGAGCCTCTTTTGCTGCTTCCGTTCATCGCATCAAAGCGAGGGAGAAAGTTTTTTTCATGGTCTCTGTGGATACTGGGTCTCAATGCCTTGATACAGGCCGAAGGCTGCCTGTCGCGGATGGTGAGCATATCTGGAGAAACATGGCTTTTTCTTCGTGTAACTCCTTGGAAGAAAGCTCCTTTTTTGTAATATGGTTTCAGATATTGAAAAACTGTTTTTTAGAGCGAAGTTTTTTGTATTTTTGGAGTATTGAGCGGAAGTGTCAACAAAACTCTATATCATACTTTTATAGTATAAATTCAACGATAATAATGTGTTGACATGTGCTTGAAGAGGGTCGTATTGGGACTCAGCAATGATAATGAAATTCATAATCGATTGCTGTGTCTGTGGAATGCGTATGAAGAAATTCAGCATCAGGAGATCGTTTTGAAACGGCTTATAGGTTTTTTTGGGTGTTTGGCGGTCGCGATTTTTGTGTGGGGAGTCCACGGAGCTTTTGCCGGGCCGATCATGGGTGGCGGTGTCGAGTCCGAGCAGGCCATCAAGGGGCGACCGGATACAAAGCCGGTCAAGTGCATTGGGCTGGTCAACATGTCCAATGGGATTGTTTTGCCCAAGGGGAAGATCTCGGGGAGTGTCAAGTATCGGTATGTTCACAAGAATAATTTGTATGATGGTTCAACGAGAAAAACCGGGACATATAATGGCAAATATGACCGGGTAAATCAGTCGGTGCAATTGACGGCCAAGGCCGGGCTTTTTGAAAATTTCGAGGCCCGGGTCATGGTCCCGTTTTGGGACAAGGCGGTTGATCGCAATTATGGCAACCCGCCGAGGTCCGCCGATACCAACACTGTGCAGGGGCTGGGTGATGTTGTTGTCATGGGGCGGTATGCGCTCATGAGTCAACGCAAAGGTGACTGGATGAACCTCGCCTTTGGGGCCGGTCTCAAGATGCCGACTGGGGATTCGGATACGAAAAATGATTTTCCGTTTTCAACGGCGCATGAATACATGGGACCGGGTGCGCAATTGGGCACAGGCTCGTGGGACCCGAAATTCGAGTTGGGGGCCACCAAGTTCTTTGGACGCTCTCGGGTGGACGCCCATTTCATGTACACGATTTCCGGGGACGGCGCGCACGATTCTCGTAAGGGCAACCAATTCAAATATAACTTTGGCTACGGGTATGCCTTGAACAAGTATTTCGATGTAGAACTCGAACTCAATGGTGTGGACCAGAAGCGGCATTGGTACGACGGCTCGGCAGCGAAAAGCACCGGCGGACACACCATTTACATCACGCCCGGTATTCATTGGAAATTTGCGGAAAAGGCCCACCTGTCTCTGGGTGTTCCCATTGTTGCCTATCGGTATCTCAATGGACAGTCAGCGACCCCGGATCGAAATAGTCGATATGGGCTTGGTGAGGATTTTCAGGTCGTGACCCGACTTGGGTTTTGTTTTTAATCTGACGGAGAATATGTATGAAAAAAATTCGTGTGCTGTTTATTGCGGCGTGCCTCGGTTGTCTGGCTGTCCTTTGTACCTTGTCGGGAGCTTCTGCGTCTCCTGCAAAGGCCCCGGAAAGGATCAAGGCGGTCATGGTTGGCGATCGGTTGGTCGATGTGTCCCTGAAACTCGGCGTGGTGCCAGAGGGAATGTCCGTGCGGCTGTCGATGTGGGATGACAAGGCTCCGGCCCTTCGCTTGGCCACGCAGGTGCTTGGTTGCCCGAATTATGTGACGATGAAACACCCTGAGGCCATTGGGAACTTCATGAAAGAGCGGGGCATAACGCGGTTGATTCTCGAAAAGAGCACCAAGTTTTGCCTGTACAAGCAGAAAGTGACCTTGGAAAAGGTTGCGGATTTGGTGAAGGATGTGCCGAATGTGACCATTGAATATGTCGATTTCACCAAGGGCGTTGTCCCGGCCATCACGCAAGCCGCACAGCTTTTGCACAAGGAAGACAAAGGCCGTTTGGTTATCGCATCGTATGAAAAGGCCATGAAAAAAGTCGAAGCGGCGATGCCTGCGAAAAAACTTGGTCGGCGGGTGCTTGTCCTGAATGGCAACTATTCGGTGGCTACAGGCAAGACATTTATTCGGATTGAGGCCCCCGGCGGGTATTCCGATCAGTACATGCTCGATCCTTTGGGATGCGTCAATGCGTCAAAAGCCATGTTGACCGACACCATGAAGGTGAGCAAAGGGCATGTGTCGGCTGGTCGTCTCAAAGGGTTGGAGAAAGCGAATCCCGACGTGATTGTCGCGACCGGCAACGGTTTTGCCGTTCAGATGGCCTTGCACAGAGCGGTCAAGAAGAATCCGGCCCTGGCCGATATTCCGGCCATCAAGAACGGTGCAATCTATACCCTCCCATTTTATGGAGATTCCAGTGTGCTTGAATATCCGCAGATATTCCGCCAATGGCTTCTCGCTCTTGAAGAGCAGTAACCACAAGCAAAAAAACGACCGTCGGGAGTTGCCCGGCGGTCTTTTTTTGTGAGAAATAGTGTGGTGATGAATTCGTGTACAACGTGAAATGAGAATATTTTCAAGAATACGTGATGTATTTTCATGTCAAATGCAGACACATTGCGTGGCATAATCAGAGCGGGAACCTCGTGAGTGAGGTTCCCGCTTTGGTCGCCGAAGGTCTCGCCGTTGTACCCCAATTGAACGAGGCCTTCATGGACATAGATCACTCCAGGTCCGCGGGAGTTTATCGCTGACCTGGAGTGATGTGTGGCGAACAGGCACGATGCCCCCCCGGCCTGTTCGCCCATAACGGTGCCTACAAAATCGTTGTGCGCTTTTTATGGCGCAGGATAATCGATCCTGACGGAACAGGCTTTGTATTCTGCGGTGTCGGAAATCGGATCCGACGCCGAGTTGGTGAGCCAGTTTGAATTGTTTGCATAGAAGTGGAAAGCCATCCAGACCATACCTTCAGGGACTTCCGATGTCACATTGGCCCGAACCGTAATGGTGCCACGCCGGGATGTGAGTTGGATCATCTCGCCGGTTTTGAACCCGAGCCGTTTGGCGTCTTCCGGTGCGATGTCGGCGATTTCCTCATCCAGCAACTCATTGAGTCCGATGGCATTGCCTGTTTGGGAACTGCAATTGTAATGATACAGTCGTCTGCCAGTGCTCAAGATGAGCGGGTATTCACTGTCAGGTGTTTCCGCTGGCGGTGTCCAGTCAACGGCCTGGAAGTGCGCTTTTTCGTCCTTGAATTTGATGTCGCGGAACAGTCGGGGTGTCTCTTTGAAGAGATGCGGTGTGCCCGGATGATGCGCGTGTGGCACCGGCCATTGCAATGAACCGTGTTCAAGGCGGTCATAGGAGATGCCGTTCAACATAGCGCATTGCGGTGCCATTTCGTTGTCCCAGATTTCTTGTGCGCAGGAGGATTCCCAGATATCGCCCATCCGTTTCGCCAGTTCGCGGAAAATCCACCAGTTTGGCCGGGCCTCTCCTGGAGGCGGGGACACTTTGCGAACACGGTTGACCCGACGTTCGGTATTGATGAATGTTCCGTCATCCTCACTCCATCCAGCGGACGGGAACACCACATCCGCATATTCGGTGGTCTTGGTGGGGAAGATGTCGTTGCAGACCATGAATTCGGCCGAAGAAAGGCAGTCATGGACATGATGCATATCCGGTTCCGTTGTCGCGGGATCTTCGCCAAAGACGTAGAATCCACGGACCTTGCCGGTTTTCAGCCCATCCAGCATGGCGGGAAGCCGTATGCCTTCCTTGGCCGGGAGTTCCGAGACATTCCAGGCCTTCTGGAATTTCCGACGAGCGGCGGGGTCTTCGACTTTTTCATAGCCGGGGAACGTGTCGGGCAATGCTCCGGCATCGCAGGCACCCTGAACGTTGTTTTGCCCGCGTAATGGATTGACGCCTCCACCTGGAATACCGATGTTCCCGAGTAACAGTTGCAGGTTGGCGCAACTGTAGACATTGTGCACGCCGGAGGTGTGCTCGGTGATTCCCAGTGTGTAGATGAGCATGGCCGGTTTGGATTCGGCGAGCAGATGCGCGAGATCCACGACCTGCTGTGCCGGTACGCCGGTGATTTTTTCCACTGCTTCGGGAGCATACCGTTTCACGGTCTTCTTGAGGTCATTGAATCCATCGACCCAATTCTTCACATAGTCCACATCATATAGTTCTTCGTTGATGAGCACGTGCATGATGGAGTTTATCAGCGCAACGTCAGAGCCAATTTCCAAACGCAAATGCATGGTGGCCCACTCAGTGAGCTTGGTCGCACGAGGGTCAATGACAACCAGTTTTTTGCCGTTTTCCACGGCATTGTGAACAAAGGTTGCGACAACCGGGTGTGCCACGGTCATGTTTGAACCGATGACGAGGATTGTTTCCGCCTTTTCAATATCTTCAAAGTTGTTGGACATGGCACCTGAACCGAGCATTGTCGTCAGACCGACGACTGTGGGCGCGTGTCAGGTTCGTGCGCAATGGTCGATGTTGTTCGTCCCGATGCTCCCCCTGAGCAACTTCTGCATGTTGTATGAATCTTCGGTGATGCTTCGGGCACAGCTCAAACCAGCGATGGCGTCCGGGCCTGATTCCTTGCGGATTTCCATGAATTTTGACGCGACCAGGTCAAGGGCCTCGTCCCAGGAGGCTTCCCGAAATTTCCCGTTTTCCTTGATGAGCGGTGTTTTGAGCCTGTTTTCGGAATAGATGAAGTCATAGCCGAAACGGCCTTTGACGCACAGTCTGCCCTTGTTGGGCAACACGTCTTCATCCGCAGTCACCTTGATGATCTTTTCATCCTTGACGTGCAGGGTCAGTTGACATCCGGTCCCGCAATATGGACAGGTTGTCTGGACTTTTTTGACTTTTTTTTTCGCGATTCCAAGGGCTTTCTTGTCGAAAAGCGCACCCACGGGACATGCTTCGACACATTGACCGCAATGCGTGCATTTGACCATATCGACAGACGGATGCCAGGTGCCTTTGTAGGCTTTGCGAGAAATGGCGTTTTGTCCGATATCCTGACAAACGGCGATGCATTGACCGCATTTGATGCACCGGCTGTAGTCCCGGGCGATAAAGGGGGAGTGGTTGTCCACAATGGGTGTTTCAATGGTCAGCGGAACGTCCTTGACCGCGACCTTGTGCTTGCCTGCCAGCTTTTGCAACGTGCATGAGCCTTTGGCCGGGCAATCATGGTCATGCCATTCCAGTTCCCGGGCTTCGAGATGGCCCGGAGCGCATTTGCCCTCAGGGAGTTTGGCGGAAAAACAGTTGTGTGCCCCCGTGGAAAAGATTGATGTCAGCTTTTCCTTGCGGGCTGCAAAGACCTTGGGAGATTCGGTTGTCAACGTCAATCCTTCCGAGGCAAGGGTTGTTGACGTGGAGATCAGCTCTCCGGTGGCAATGTTTTCCGCGACACTGAGTTCGCAGCAGGAATCGCAATTGCACACGTCTCCCTGGCACAGTGTCGGAATGTTGATTCCTGCTTCCGTGGCCGCTTCCAGGAGTGTCTGATTCTCTTTGAATTCGATCGGTGTGTCGTTGATGATAATGTATCGCATTGGCTATCCTTTGTCTGGTCTGGATGGTTCAATTTGAAGAAAGAACGTCGTTTCAGGACGCTTTTGTGAGCAGTGAAAAAAACGATTCCATGCAGTGTTCCGAGCAAAAATCATATGTTTCATCAATTCCACCTCCAGCGGGGACTTTGGTGAAGCTGCGGGTTTCTTTCGCCGCAGAATTAAAACGCATTCCACATTGATCGCAGGTCTTTATGTTGTTTGTGATAAACGCACTGACACAGTTCTCGGAACAGAGGGGAATGTCTCCCGGAGTCTCTCCATACATTCGTCTGCCACAGACTCGGCAGTAGATGGCTTCGTCGGGAGCCGTGTTGAGTGCCCCACCACACAGGGGGCAGAAATTCGAGGGCTTGGTTTGCAGTGTATGGTGACAGTGTGGACAGCTTGAACGCATCGGGGTCTTGCAATAGGGGCAGGCCTTTGGCGCGGATTGTTCGTCTGATTCGATCGAGTAAACATTGAAATACGAGTCCGGTTCGTGGGTCGTATTTAGGTGAGAACAGCGCGGATTGGTGCAATACATGTAGGTCGTGTGTTTTTTTTCCATGGCACATCTGCTTGAGTTGATGAGTGGGTGAAAAAAGGCTGGAAATGAGAGGCGATTCATCTCCAGCCTTTATGATAGCCGGGCCTTTGTGGGAGCAGTCGTCCTTTGTACTCCGGGGATTGTCTAAGGCTAAGGGTGCTTTAGGTTGTGTTCAGGAGTCCCGAGGACCGCTGCTGGAACCGCGGCTATGTGTTCAAAATCGTGACTGGCGAACATGAACATCCACGTGACGATGACAAATGGCCATGTCAGTGAAGGCATACCGATTGGAGCGAGGAGCACGCTGATCGATGCTTGGGCAATGGAGCCGATGATCATGCAGAATGTCGCGTACAGAAATGTTTTCCAGTTGAGATAGTAGAAGAGTCCGCCCATAGCGATGGCGCACAGGACCGAGTTATATCCATACAGGCCGAGGCGAAGCGGTGCTTCCGGTGATTGCATGACGAGCGCGGTCACCAGTCCGATCAGGGAACCGAAGATGGCAAAAAGGGCGGATATCCGGGAATTGACCGCGATGGCTATGATGAAAATGATGCCGGTGACCATGCTGTCTTCAAACATGACTTCGCCAATGCCCTTGGTTATTCCATCCATGAAGGTCATCACTGAAAGTGACCCGATTTCGACGGTGGCGTGAGGATCGGGAATCGAGATGCTCAGCAGGGAACCCGCCTGAAGAAAACCGAATTTTGAGGCACAGAACATCAGAATCCATGTGGCCAGAACAAACGGTGCGGTGAGTGCCGGCATTCCCCATTTGCCGAGGAAATTCGCGAGTGCGCTCATGATGACCGTGGTCAGGGCCGCATTGAGGACCACATAGATCAGCAGGTCGGGGCTGAAGACGAAATAGAATGGAAGCGCGATTCCGGCGAGTGTTCCGTTGAATCCGAAAAGACCGTTTTTAATCAGTCCCTTGTCCGCTCCAAGTGCCATGGCCGTCAGCGTGGAAGCGGCTGTCCCCAGCACGGCGCAGACGCCCAATTGCCAGGAATTGTAAAATATCCCGACAAAAAACAGAAATCCTGTCAGCGCGTTGTTTTGGAACATGACCTGTCCGCATCCGCGCAGACATGCGTCCACGAACCGACACAGTGGGGTTTTTTGCAGCACTTCCATAATTGTTCATCTCCTTGAAACGTGGTTGAGCAAGAGTGGTTACAGCGTTTGAGCCTTCAATTCCTTTTTGAGCTTGTCGCGCTCCTGCGACTTGTGCATCGCGCTCATCATGTTTTTCATCCAGTGGTCGGCATGACGGTACGTGGTCAGGGAAATGTATTTGTGGGTATCTGTTGAGCCACAGTGAGAACATTGGATTGCGTCATCGCACGAACCGGCGAGCACCTCGAAGTCGGTGTCACAGCCGTTGCAGTGCAGTTCATAGATAGGCATAGCTTGCTCCTTGAAAAGTTGTTGTTCTTCCTTTTGCGACAACTGTGCCACGATGTGTCGTTAGCTTAATTACCCGTTTTAATTATATAAAAACTATATTCCGAAAAGAGTCTGGAACACGAAGGGGTACAACGGATTTTGTTGTTTCCGGGACGGCCTCATGAAACGGGCGGACTGCAAGGATTTTGTCAGTACAACGAAATCAGTGACTACAAATTTTATTGTGAGAGTTGGGTCGGGCGTGATCGGAAAAAAACGGGGTATGTTTTTCAGAATGGAACATGACGAAAAACGCCAAAAGGGAGCGTGTCGTGGAGACGGTCCCTTTTGGCGTGTGGTGCGATGTGCGGTCTGTCGCGTGAGCGAGAGACTGGCGGGGGGTTATGCGTTCATTTTTTTCAATTTGAGGCTTAATGCCTGCTGTGAAATGCCGAGAATTCGTGCGGCCGCGCTCTGGTTGCCGCCAGACCGTTCCATGGCCGTGTGAATGAGCGTGGTCGAAATTTTGGTGACGACTTCCTTGAGCGGTGGGATTTTTTCCGGAGAGAAATTCAGGCTTTCCCAAGACTGTTCTTCTTCGGGGTGCGGAGTGTCCTGTTCCAGCAGATCTTCATTGATAATGTGCTTTTTGAAACTGGCGGAGGACAGCATTCGGGAACAGTGCTGACTCACTGCATCGCTGGCCATGGCCTTGAATTCGCGAATGTTTCCGGGAAAGGAGTAGGTTCGCAGAAAATTGATGAGTTCAGGATGGTAGGCCGGTTTCGTTTTTCCCTGCTCTGTTGCTTCACATTCGAGGAAATAGTCCAGCAACAAGGGAATATCTCCGAGCCGCTCCCGCAGCGGGGGCAGGGTCACCTGATGTCCAACCAGCCTATAATACAAATCTTCCCTGAATTTTTTACTTTTTTTCAAGGCTGTCAGGTTCTTTAAGGTGGAAGTCACCACCCGGACATTCGCTTTTTTGGGCAGATCGGATCCCACCGGAAAATATTCCTGCTCCTGCAATAGTCGGAGGAGCTTGACCTGTGAACTCAGACTGAGGTCCCCGATTTCATCGAGAAACAGCGTGCCGCCGTTGGCTTGTTCCACCAGCCCCTTCCGTGCCTTGTCCGCTCCTGTGAATGCGCCACGAACATGACCGAAGAGGGAGTCCGCAAATACCGGGTCGTCAAAGGCCGCCACGTTGACCGCGACGAATTCGCCAGTGCGATTGCTCAACTGATGAATGGCCTGGGCAATGAGTTCTTTGCCGGTACCGGTTTCTCCGGTGATGAGAATGGGGTTCTGGCTTCCGGCCACGGCTTCACAGTATTTGAAGATCGATAGCATTTTTGGGTCTTGCGTGAGTATCTTTGTGAATACTTCGGGGGCTTTCAGTTTTGTTTCGAGGATCTGTTCGCGAAGTCGTGCATTTTCCTGTTCCATGTCCCTGAATTCGAGGGTGCTTCGAATCCGTTTGGCCAGTTCATTTTTGTCAACGGGTTTGAAAATGTAATCTCGTGCCCCGTCCCGCATACACTGGATCACGGATTTTCCGTCGCTGACGGCTGAAACGATGATGATCGGGAGCCACGGGTATTTTTCCTTGAGCATCTTGAGCAGCGTCGGGCCGGAGATGTTTGGCATGACCATGTCGAGCAGGACAAGGCTCAGTGGGTTTTTTTCAACCATGGACATCACTTTTCGGCTGTCTTCACAGGTCATGACATTCGTGTACCCCGATGCAAACAGGGCCATTTCAAAACTTTGCAACGCAGATTTTTCATCATCGACAACAAGAATAGGATGTGAAGGGCATAAATGTTTTTTCATAATTCACCTCATTTACGATCTATTGAACTCGATTGGAGCTGGTGAATGACAAAGTGACACATGTGCCGTGTCCCTTTTTTGAGTCAATACTGATTTCACCGCCATGCTCCTTGATAATTCCCGCCGAAACAGACAACCCGAGACCGGTGCCTCCCCATTCTCTTTTGGTCGTGTAGAATGGATCGCGAACGTGCTTCAGATCTTCTTTTGCAATGCCGACTCCTTGATCGGTAATTTTGAAATAGATTTTTTCATTTATTGCGTATGTCTCTATGAGGATTGGGTCTTTTTTGCTGTTTAACGCCTGACAGGAGTTCTGAATCAGGTTGACGAGCACCTGCTCGATGCGGCGGAGGTCTCCGGTAAATGTCGGTAGTTCGTCACTGGTCAGGATGATGAAATTGTCCGTGCTGTTCTTGATTAGATTGGTGAGCAGCATGTGTGCCGATCTGAACGCCTTGTTGATGTCTACTTCGCCGTCCATTTTGACCGGAGATTGCCGAGAGTAGTCTTTCAGGTTTCGGACAATGGTGGACACTCGATCCGCCCCTTCATTGATGCCAAGAAGCAGTTTGGGGATACTTGTCTGGACGTAATCCAAAGGCAGGTTGCCGATCCAGATGTCATCATCATCCTGGTTTTGCTGACTCAGGTATTCCATCATGCCTTGCCAGATTTCATTCATTGTCTGTGAATTCAGGCTGATGAGGTTCAACGGGTTGTTGATTTCATGCGCCATTCCGGACACGAGAATACCAAGCGAAGCCATCTTGTCGGCCTGGTGGAGTGATTTGTAGCTTTGTTCAAGCTCTTTGGTCCGTTTATCGATTTTTTCTTCCAGACTTTCATTGAGATCTTTCAGCCGCTTCCGGTTTTCTTTCAGGGCCTTGTCCGCTTTTTTCTGACGGTTGATATCGTTGAGTAACCAGATGACGCCCTGGTTCGGATTGCCGGAATCAATGGCACTGATTGACAGCTTGCGCCATTCGCTTTCCGTCTCATTGAGTTGTAATGGCATTTCACAATTGTAATGGCGGCCTTGGCGAAGGAAGTCTTCGGAATCCCTTTTCACTCGGGCATAGAGTTTCTTATCGAGAAACAGTTCTTCTGTGGTCTTTGGACGTTTCGTCCCGCGTGGAATAAAGCAGATGTCAAGGAATCTGGTGTTGCACCATTTCAATTTCGACTTGACCACAAAGGCAATGCCAATGGTGGCATTTTCCAAAATCATTTTTTGCTGTTTACTTGTTTTATTAAGCTTTTCACTGATTCGTTTGCGAGCGTGAACTTCCTGTTCCAGTTCGTCGATCTGGAAGGCAAGCTCTTCCTCCACCTCGATTCGGCGTTCCTGTATGAGCGTGAACCACCAAACCCAGACGGCGATGATGAGCAGGGTAAAAATGTAGATGGTGATGACGTACCATTTGAAGTTCTGCCAGAGTTGATAGTCCGAGTGTTCGGACAGGAAAACGCTGGACGAAAAGATGACGCCGAGGACAACGGAGATGATCAGATAATGCTGGAGAAAACGTTTCGCTTTTTTCATGAAAGCTTCTCTGGGTGAGGGCGTCTGCTGCTTTTGTTGCTTCAAATCAACATGTTCGCACTTCCCACCGCAAATGCTGTCCAGAACGCAACACAGCGAGCAGATGTGACTATTGCGATTTGGGCAATAGACCATTTCATTTTGTCCGTATTCCTTTTCACAAATGGGACAGGTCATGATGCTGTCATTCTGGACCACGGTATTTTCACGCCGGATATAATATTTGCCTTTGGTGATGATGGCGACCAGCGGGGCGACGATAAAGGCGACGGAAAAGGCGATCAGCGTGGAAAAGGACTTTCCGTAGATGCCGAAAAGGCCGAAATAGGCGGGGATGGCCGTTGCCAGCGAAACAAGCAGGGAGATAATCCCGACGGGGTTGATATTATAGAGATATGCCCGTTTGTATTCTATTGTTTTGGGTGCGATGCCGAGCGGTTTTATGAGTGTCAGGTCCGCGACGATCGTTCCAATCCATGAAAGGGCGAAGATTGCATAAATGAACAGCATTGAGTGCATGGTTCGGAAAACACCTAATTGGGCGAAGAGAATGGACATGAGGATGTTGAATAACAGCCAGACCGCTCGTCCCGGGTGGCTTCCCGTGATCCGTGAAAAGAAGTTCGACCAGGCGAGTGATCCCGCATAGGCATTGGTCGCGTTGATTTTGACCTGACAGATGATAATGTAGATCGTCACCAGCAACAGCGCATAGTGGGGATTGTCGATCACGGTTTCGTAGACATTGAGATAGAGTTGGACCGTGTCGATTGTTTCGCCTGTGACGGTGTTTCCGGTCTCGATGAAAAGGACGACCAGAAAAGCCCCGCAGAGAATCTTGAGCGCGCCGATGACAATCCAGCCCGGACCGGCAGAGAGGACGGCCAGCCACCACTTGAAGGAATTCTCTTTTGTCTTGTCCGGCAGAAAACGAAGATAGTCAACTTGTTCACCTATTTGCGGGATAAGTGAAAAGAGCACGGAAAGGGCTGACCCAAAGAGGAACGGGTCAAATGCGCCAGTGCCAGCGTGGTTTTCATAGGACATCCATCGAGAAACGCTGTCCGGATCGGTGTAAATAATGATGGCTATTGGGGCAATCCATAAAAAAAGCCACAGAAATTGCGTATAGTTATGGAGTTTGTTGATGACGGTGATGCCGTAAAAGGAAAATGGGATGATAATCAGGGAACAGAACAGGTAGCCGATGGGGAGTGGGATATCAAAGCACAGGTACACAGCCTGTGCCATGATGGTTGTTTCGATCGCGAAAAAGATGATGGTGAAAAAGGCATAGATCAGTGATGTGATCGTGGAGCCGATGTACCCGAATCCTGCCCCTCGGGTGAGCAGGTCGATGTCGATGTTCTCTTTTGATGCGTGGTAGGCAATCGGAATGCCGGTAAGAAAGATGACGATTCCCAACGAGAGTATCGCCCAGAGTGAATTCGCGAATCCATAGTTTATTATAAGTAATGCGCCGATGGCTTCCAGTGCGAGAAAGGAGATTCCTCCCAGAGCGGTGCTGGCTATCTGCCATTCCGGCCAGCGTCTGAAACTTTTGCTGACCCGACGAAGAGAAAAATCTTCGATGGCGGTGTTTGTGACGAGCAGATTGTATGTTCGCTGTTGCCGGGGCGTTTTCAAAGCAGCTCCTTTTGTGACTGACGAGCACCCTTTGGGTCCATGACCGGAAACGTTACGATCATGTCCGTGGATGCGGTGAATTCTCACATTCGCAGAGAAGGCTCTGTGGCGAGAGGACATGTACTGTTCAAGACAATGTGATGGTGCGGATCTGCCTTCCTCCTGCAAAAGCCAGCCCAATCCATTTTTTATTCAGTGGACATGGTCTCGATGTCGTTCTTCCGTTTTATTTTTTCGTTATTTGTCGCTCGAGTACGTTATTTCTATAATCGAAACACCTTAAATCATTGACTAAATAGATATGATCTACATAGAGTGGATTGAAATTATTTTCAAGGTATCCGCTCAGAATACGTGTTTTGCACAGCAGTGAAATTCAGAACTCCTACCAACTTTGTTGTATCTACAATCGTACTTGTAGGACGAACAATGTGCGTTGTAGCGGCGTTTTTTGAGGGTCGGGCAGAGTGGCTGCACCATGTTTCTTGTAGGCTGGTCGTGTGAATTGAGTGCCGTGCTTTGTATTAAGTCTCAATATATTAATATGTTAAGACTATTTTAAGGTGTTGGCACGATACTGGCTTTAGGGTGAATGAGCGCTCGAGAGTCACTGTAATAAAGATTGTCACTAATTGCGATCTTCATAACAATTCACTAATTAATTGGAGGTTTTAAATGGGAAGCATCGGCAGCATGAATCGTCCGACTGAAGGTATGCTCATGGGATTGGTCCAGTATCCTGTGCCCATTGTTAACTCGCGCCGCGACATCGAAGCAAATATCGACAGAATTTGTGAAGCTACGGCGAACACCAAAGCCGGCTATCCCGGCATGGATCTCATCGTTTGGCCGGAATACAGCTCGCAGGGTCTGAATACAAAGAAATGGGTGAGCGACGAGTTCCTGCTTGATGTCGAAGGTCCTCTGTTCCAACGCTATGCCCAGACGTGTAAGGAAAATGACATTTGGGGATTGTTCTCGCTCATGGAGCGGAACCCCAACAAGGATCAGATGCCTTACAACACCGCCGTCATCTTCAATAACAAGGGTGAACTTGCTCTGAAATATCGCAAGTTGAATCCTTGGGTTCCCATTGAACCCTGGATGCCTGGTGACCTCGGCCAGCCCGTTTGTGACGGTCCTGGCGGTAGCAAGCTCTCTGTCTGTATCTGCCATGACGGCATGTTCCCGGAACAGGCTCGTGAAGCCGCGTACAAGGGCTGCAACGTCTACATCCGTATCTCCGGCTACAGCACCCAGGTCAATGACCAGTGGATGCTGACCAACCGTTCCAACGCATGGCAGAACCTGATGTACACCGCGTCCGTCAACCTCGCTGGTTACGATGGTGTCTTCTACTACTTTGGCGAAGGCCAGGTGTGCAACTTCGACGGAACCACCATCCAGCAGGGTCACCGTAACCCCTGGGAAATCGTCACCGCTGAAGTGTTCCCGAAAATGGCAGACCAGGCTCGCAAGGACTGGGGCCTGGAAAACAACATCTACAACCTTGGAACCCGTGGCTACGTCGCAGTTCCCGGTGGTGTGAAAGAATGCCCCTATACCTGGGTCAAGGACTTCGCAAAGGGCGAATACAGATTGCCTTGGGAAGATGAAATCAAGATTCAAGACGGTTCCATTTATGGATACCCGACAACTGGGGAACGTTTCGGCCTCTAGGCTGACCCAGTGACCATTTGAGTCGCCGGGATCTGTGAGGCCATACCTTCAAATCCCGGCTGATATCAAATGAAACGACATACGGCATAGCTACTCGGTGCATGCAGCTTGGCTGCATCTTGCACAAACGCCCGCGAATTGGTCATTCGCGGGCGTTTCGTTGTTCATGTTCCGTTTCTTTCGAGATAAAAACATGGCGCACGCCCAAACGGGAAATTGTACCCGGTCAAAAGAAGACCACATCAAGAGACCGCTCGTCAGGGCGAGTGGGTTCATGATCTGTTTGAAGAGGTGGAGCCGTGATACTTAAACGGAGTGCTTTTTCCTGAGCCACCCCTTGATGACGATTTCAATCAGAATGATTGTTCCGGGAACAGCGATTCCACCGCAGATGAAGCCTTTCCAGAAGGGAGAGAGAGTTGTCCACCAGTCCATGTCGTATCTCGCTTGGCGTCGTGCAATGTTGGAGCATGACCGAAGTGGATATGCACCGGCTCCACTCAGTCCTTGCCAAGTTTATTTTTTTCCAGTGTTTCACCATTTTTTATATAAAGTAAAGAAGATAAAAACTGCTTGGAGCTGGTCATTCTTTTCGCTGGAATGAGTGCTGTTTTATCCTATTTTAGGAGTTTATCGTTGCTCTTACGTTATGGGAGTGTCTATGCTATTCGATTTTAGCAGCAACGAATAATACAGGATTTGCTATGCACTATTACGCTCATACGAAAGAGGATTCAGGGCCGGAAACGTGGCAGTCGTTGGATGACCATTTGCAGAATGTGGCCCGGCTGACAGCACAGCGATGTCGGCCATTCAACGCGGAGGAATGGGGGCGTCTGATCGGGGCGACGCATGATATCGGGAAGAAAAATCCACTGTTTCAAAAACGGTTGACCGGCGAAAATCGTGATCACGCCGATCACAAGGGGGCCGGAGCCTCGTTGATGGCATCTCGAAAAAGCCAGTTCGGGCATATCGCCGCGTTGTGTATTGGCGGACACCATGGTGGCCTACCGGACTATCATGGCAATGAAAACGGCCGTTCCTTAAAGAAGTGTATGAAAGAGGGCTATCACCTCTCCGACGATGAGATTGGTGATGCCGCTGACTTTGAGGACCCGACATTGCCTTTTGTGCCAAGGTCTTCTTTTGAATGTGCCTTTTTCACGCGGATGCTGTTTTCCGCGCTGGTGGATGCGGATTTTCTGGATACCGAAGCCTTCATGGATGCGAAGCAAAGCGGTTGGCGAAAACCGGGACCGTCATTGGCGGAACTTGCCGAGGCCCTGGATCGTCGATTGGCGTCCTTTGACCATAACGGGAGGATCAATGCGCTGCGGGCCGAGATCCTGGCCCATTGTCGGGCCAAGGCCAGCCTCGAACCGGGATTATTCACCCTGACGGTTCCCACGGGGGGCGGCAAGACATTGACCTCCATGGCCTTTGCCTTGGATCACGCCCGTATTCATCATAAACGGCGAGTGATCTACGTGGTGCCGTATACCTCGATCATCGAGCAGAATGCGCGGGTTTTTCGCGATATTTTCCCTGCCAATACCGTGATTGAACATCAGAGCACATTTGATGGGGAGACCATTTTTGATCGGGAGGACAATGCGCAGGAATCTTCGGAGAGCAGGCGGCATCGGTTGGCATGTGAGAATTGGGATTCACCTGTGGTTGTGACCACCAATGTGCAGTTCTTCGAATCGCTGTTTGCGTCCAAGACCTCGAAATGCCGCAAGCTGCATAATTTGTCAGACGCCGTGATCGTGCTTGATGAAGTGCAGATGTTGCCTGTCGAATTCATGACCCCGTGCTTGCGGGCCATTGAAGAGCTGGCCTCGCACTACGGGGCGAGCGTTGTCCTGTGTACCGCGACGCAACCCGCCTTGCGCAAGGAGGATTTTGCGGTCGGGCTGTCTGGTTTGACCGAAGAGCGGGAACTCGCACCCGACCCGAAGCGGATGCACGAGGCCTTCAGGCGTACCACGTTGCATAAATGTGGAGAAGTGGCACTGGATGCGGTCGCGGCCATGGTTCGGGAGCGGGAGCAGGTGTTGTGTATTGTCAATACCCGGGGCCGGGCCGCCGAGCTGTTCGATATGGTCCGGGGTGAACCGGGGGCGTTGCACTTGAGTGCGGTGATGTGTCCAGCCCATCGTTCTCGGCGGCTGAATGACATTCGTGCCGCATTGGCTGCCGGGGAATCATGTCGGGTTGTGAGCACACAGCTTGTGGAAGCGGGAGTGGATGTCTCATTTCCCGAAGTGATCCGGGAGATCGCGGGGCTGGATTCCATCACCCAGGCCGCTGGCCGGTGCAATCGGGAAGGGGAAAGCGACGAGCTGGCCCCGGTGCATGTCTTTCAACCAACCGAGGGATTGCCGCAGGTTTTCAAGAGTCAGGCCCATCATACGGAAACGGTCCTTCGACAGTACAAGGACGCGTTTTCACCGGATGCAATGCTTCTGTATTTCAGCTATCATTATTGGTTGCAGCAGGATCTGTTCGACAAAAAACATATTATGAAACTTTTGAGTAATGACGAGGGTGAATGGAAATTCAAGCAGGCGGCACAGGATTTCCGTTTGATCGATAGCCCCATGGTGCCAATCATCATTCCCTATGATGAACGCGCTGAAGAGCTGGTTCGTTCGCTTCATTATGTCGAATCTCCGGGGGCCATCCAGCGAGAGCTGCAACAGTATACGGTGCAGATATATACCCATCAATTGGAGGCTCTTGATGCGATCGGAGCGGTGGAGTTTGTGGCTGACACTTATGCAGTGCTCAGTCGGCAGGAATTGTATGACGACCAGCTTGGCCTGACCTTCCCCAAGGCGGCCCAGCCGGAAGATTTTTTGGCGTAAGTAAAGTTGACCTAAAAAAAATATTGGTGCAAGTTTAGTTTATGAAGAGGTTGGTGTGGATTGAAACACTAGGTTGAATGATTTTAGAATGTCGCTGACCTCTTCATATTTTGATGACTTGACAAGGTCTTCTATTTGCGTTATCGTAAAATAAATAAATTAAAATTTAAAAAAAAGAGGTATTCACTAGTATGAAAGATTTAAGAATAGACCTTGAAGGTCGGTTGAACACAGTCGGTGAGCGTATCAAAATGAGTTTTTCATTCGACATGGACGGTCAAAAGAGCCCATCTGGCTTCATGAAAATCATGATGTCGATGTTTTGGATTTTGGGTGATTTGATCAAACCTAATCCTGCGTGGTGTATTATTTTGTTTTTTTTATTCATTGTCGTTTTAGTTTTCAAATTGGTTTAAATCTGACGTGATACGAAATTCGTAAGTAAATTGTCTTTGTTTTCATAACGCGTTAAAGGAAATATGTTTTTTGAATCGAATGTGTGACAGCAATTCGACGGTGTCCCCGAGGCGGTTCGGCCGGAAGATTTTTTGGCGTAGTCATCTATAAACACGGAGGTGTGATTCGTGTCTGGAATACAACTGAGGGTTTGGGGTGAATATGCGTGTTTCACGCGCCCCGAAATGAAAGTGGAGCGCGTCAGCTATGATGTCATGACGCCCTCGGCGGCCCGGGGCATCCTGGAGGCGATCTATTGGAAACCCGCGATTCGGTGGGTCATTGATCGAATTCATGTCATGAAGCCGGTTCGGTTTGACAACATTCGTCGAAACGAAGTGTCTACCGTGGTGCCGCTCAGTGGGAAAGCTGGCGTGAATGCGGCCATGAAAGGCGGGACCAATCCGGTTCGCCTGTTCGTGGAAGAGTGTCGCCAGCAACGGGCGGCCATGGTGCTGCGGGATGTCGAGTACGTCATCGAGGCGCATTTCGAATACACGTCTGCCGAGGACCGCAATGACGGCAAGCATTTGGACATGTTCAATCGGCGGGCCAAAAAAGGACAGTGCTTTCATCGGCCATATCTTGGCTGTCGGGAGTTTGCCGCGTTTTTCGAGCCTGTCTCGGGTGCGATCCCCGTATCGCCATTGGCTCGGGATACCGCGCGCGATCTTGGCTGGATGCTGTATGACATCAACTATGCGGCGGATATGACACCATTCTTTTTCCGCCCGACGTTGGAAAACGGCATTGTCGATTGTCGGAAAGGCGGGGTGACCGCATGATCCTGTACGCATTGTCTCAATACTATCAACGATTGTTGGACGACTCGGAAGCCACTGTCTCGGACTATGGCTTTGGCCGGCAGGGCGTGCATTTCTGCCTGTCCATTTCGCCGGAAGGCGACTTGATGGGCCGTCCTCTAGATTTGCGTGATGAAAAGGGGCGGGCAAAGAAAATCGAAGTGCCGGGTCCTATGCTGAGAGCCGCTGGCGTTGCTTCCAATTTTGCCTGGGATAATACCGGCTACGTGCTCGGTGCAGATGCCAAAGGAAAGCCGGAGCGCACGGCGGAAACCCATGCCGCGTTCAAGAGCTTGGTCAAAACCGTCTTGGACGGGGTGGACGACATCGGTGCGAAGGCGTTGGTGGCCTTCCTTGAAAAATGGGACCCGGCGCAGGCAGAGACCCTGCCAGACTGGGAAGAAATGATCGGGTGGAATATCGTGTTCATGCTCGATGGCGAACCTGGATATCTGCACGACCGGCCCGCTTTTCGCGAGGCGTGGGTGCGCCATTTGGCTGCGGATACGAGCAAGCCGACCGGGATGTGTCTGGTCACTGGCGAGACAGGCAACATTGCGTTGACGCATCCCAAAATCAAAGGGGTTCCCGGTTCGCAAATGGCCGGAGCGTCACTTGTTTCATTCAATATTGATTCGGCTGAATCCTTTGGGAAGAAACAGAGTTTGAACGCGCCGGTGTCGGACCATGCCGCGTTCGCGTACACCACGGCATTGAATTACCTGCTGGAGGCGGACAACGGTCACAAGGTGCAGCTCGGTGAGACAACCATTGTGTTCTGGTCGGATGGTGCTGACGAGGCCGAAAAACTGTTTGGTTGCGGCATTGGTGCCAAGCGGGCTGACGATGAAACGTTGGTGACCCGGTTGGAATTGTATCTGTCCGCACTTGTTCAAGGACAGTTCCCGGATGCCTTGGGTTCCGCAGAAACGCCATTTTACGTCCTCGGGATTTCGCCCAATGCGGCGCGGCTGTCCGTGCGGTTCTGGTTGGTCGGAACCGTGGGCAGCATGGCGGAGAATTTGGGCGCGCATTATCGGGCCTTGGCTATCAAACCCCGGTTCGACACGGATTTCGCCCATCCGTCACCATGGCAGTTATTGCGGGAACTGGCCCCGCAACGAGATGGAAAGAACATTTCGCCATTACTTTCCGGGCAGTTTGTCCGGGCCATAACCCTTGGTCAGCCGTATCCACAGACCATCTTGACCGCTGCGCTTGGGCGTATTCGGATTGACAAGGAAATGAATTATCTGCGGGCGGCACTCATCAAGGCTTTTCTTGTTCGCAACAGGAATCAGGAGATTCATATGACACTTGATACGACAAATACGGATATCGGATATCGGTTCGGCAGGCTGTTTGCCATTGTGGAGCGGATTCAGGAATTAGCCATCAAGAATGCGAATGCCACAGTTCGCGATCGCTTTTTTGCCTCGGCAATGGCCACCCCCGGCCGGACGTTCCCTGTCATTCTGAAAAATGCTCAACACGGGTTGGCAAAGATTCGAAAGGATTCCAAGGGAATGGCCATTAATTTGGAAAAACAGATTCAGGAAATCGTGGGCGGTTTGGATTCGACCGTTGGTTTCCCGTCGTCTCTGTCCTCGGAAAAACAGGGCCTGTTCATTATTGGTTACTATCAGCAGCGACAGGATTTTTTTACAAAAAAAGATGAAAAATTGGAGGATTAGATCATGACAGCTCTCTCGAATCGCTATGAATTCGTCTACCTTTTCGACGTGGAAAACGGCAACCCCAATGGCGACCCGGACGCTGGCAACACCCCGCGTATCGATCCGGAAACCGGGCATGGTCTGGTCACGGATGTCTGCCTGAAACGAAAGATTCGGAATTATGTGGATATCGCGAAATCCGGTGCAGAAGGGTACAATATCTACGTGGCGGAAAAAGGGGTGTTGTCCCTGACCCGTCAGCCTGCCTATGACACGGAAGAGGTCAAGAATCTCAAGAAGAAAGAGGACAAAGTGGCGGCGGCCCGACAGTGGATGTGCCGGAATTTCTTTGATGTCCGGACCTTTGGCGCGGTCATGTCCACCACGCTGAATAATTGTGGGCAGGTCCGTGGTCCGGTGCAGTTGACCTTTGCCAAGAGCATTGAGCCGATCATTCCATCCGAAGTGGCCATCACCCGTATGGCCGTGGAGACGGAAAAGGAAGCCAAGGCGCAGGACGGGGACAATCGCACCATGGGCCGCAAACATATCGTGCCATATGCCTTGTATCGTGCCGAAGGGTTCATTTCCGCACATTTGGCGGACGGCGACAAGGGCACCGGCTTTTCTGACAAGGATGTCGAGTTGTTGTGGCAGGCTCTGGCAAATATGTTCGATCACGATCACTCCGCAGCGCGTGGCAAGATGAGTGCGCGCGGCCTGATTGTGTTCAAGCATCGGGACGCCCTTGGCAACGCTCCGGCACATAAATTATTCGATGCCGTGTCAGTCTCACGGACTGGCGACGGGTCCGGCCCGGCCAGAGCCTTTGGTGATTATGCGGTTGCCGTGGATGAAGCCGGTCTCCCGGACGGCGTTGACGTGGACGTGAAGTTCTAGCCATGCCGAATACCCTGCCTCTTTCCGCATTGCAGCATTATATGTACTGCCCACGGCAGTGCGCGCTGATTCATGTGGAAAAAGTCTGGGTGGAAAACAGGTTCACGGCTGAAGGACGATTGTTGCACCTCCGCGCCGATTCCGGGGTTCCCGGTCGGCGCGGAGGCATTGCCGAAGACCGGGCTGTCCCGCTTCGGAGCGATCGGCTGGGCCTGTACGGGATCGCCGATGTGGTGGAGATGCGACCGAATTCGACCGGGCAGGACGTTCCCTATCCTGTCGAATACAAACGCGGTCAGCCCAAGGTCGATGCCTGTGATCGGGTGCAGGTGTGTGCGCAGGCCATGTGTTTGGAAGAAATGCTTGGCGTGCGCATTGAGCAGGGGGCGATTTTTTATGGAAAACCGCGTCGGCGCGAGATCGTGCTTTTGGACACGGACCTGCGGGAACTGGTTGAGCGCATATGTGCGGATATCCATGTCATGGTCGAGGAAAGGCGCGTCCCGGATGCCGAGTATGGCCCGGCGTGTCGAGGCTGTTCGTTGAAAAGTGAGTGTATGCCGAAGACCACGAAACGGGTTGCGCAGTATATAAAGAAGTATCTGGAATCATGAAGAAACTTTTGAATACATTGTATGTCTCTTCACAGGGCAGTTACCTATCGAAAGACGGTGAATGTGTCGTGGTGCGGAGTGAGGACGGTCAGAAAAAACGGTTCCCGATCCATGTCCTTGACGGTGTGGTGTGCTTTGGCAATGTCCTGTGCAGTCCGTTTTTGCTGGGCCATTGTGCGGATAAAGGCGTTGCGGTTTCGTTCCTGACGGAATGGGGGCGATTTCTGGCCAGTGTCCGAGGGCCGCAAAGTGGTAATGTGCTGTTGCGACGAGCGCAATATCGCATGGCGGATGACTGCGAGAGTTCGGCAGAGATTGCCCGTGCCTGCATCATCGGAAAGATCGTGAATTCTCGGGCCGTGCTACGTCGATGCGTGCGGGACCATGGAGATCGGATTGATCGGGAGGCTCTTTCAGCCACCGTTGGGGTTTTGGATGATTGTACCCGTCGATTGCAGACACCACTTTTGTTGGATGAAGCGCGTGGTATGGAAGGGCAGGCCGCCAACGCCTATTTTTCCGTGTTTTCCCAGATGATTTTGCAAAATCGGGATGTGTTTACATTTACGGGTCGAAATCGCCGTCCTCCGGTGGATATCGTCAACTGCCTGTTGTCGTTCGTGTATACACTCTTGGCGCACGATATTCGGTCCGCGCTCGAAGCGGTCGGGCTTGATCCGCAGGTGGGGTTTTTGCATCGGGATAGACCAGGCCGTCCCGGGTTGGCCTTGGATATGATGGAAGAATTCCGAGCTGTTTTGGCCGATCGGTTGGTGTTGTCGCTGTTGAATCGTGGCGAAGTGCGAGAAAGGGGATTTGTCCGCAAGGAAAGCGGAGCGGTGTTCATGGATGATGAGACGCGAAAGGTGGTGCTGACAGGGTGGCAGAAGCGTAAACAGTCAGAGGTGACGCATCCGTTTCTCAAGGAAAAAATGGCGTTCGGACTGGTTTTTCATGTGCAGGCGAAACTCTTGGCGCGGTGCATTCGTCATGATTTGGATGGATATCCACCTTTTTTCTGGAAGTGAGTATGCTTGTTTTGGTGAGTTATGATGTGAGTTTCGAGGATTCCGGCGGTCAGAAACGGCTCCGGCGGATAGCGAAAATTTGCGAGAATTTTGGCCAACGGGTTCAATATTCGGTTTTCGAATGCGTGGTTGATCCGGCGCAATGGGCACAACTTCGACACCGCTTGCTCGAAGCGTACAAGGAAGATGCTGATAGCCTCCGTTTTTATTTTTTGGGAAAAAACTGGCAACGTCGGGTGGAACATCACGGTGCCGGGGATACCTATGATCCTGAAACGGATACGCTTATCGTGTAGTGCGAACCCCAAGCGGTCGGCAAAATCCCGGCTGATTCGCGTTTTTAATAGACAAATAAAATCAAGCTGTTATGTTTTTTATGTGCGCCTCAAAGAGGGGCTTTAGCTTTTCTTCAAGAGGTTCGCAAATTTCGGGTCATATCTCCAGACACCAAGGGGCTTGCGTGACCCACAGTCGCTCCCACCACGGGAGCGTGGATTGAAACAATTTCCTCCAGACCGACGCGTCCATCAACCCCGGTCGCTCCCACCACGGGAGCGTGGATTGAAACGCCATCAATATTTTGAGCGGATGCGTCAGGACACGTCGCTCCCACCACGGGAGCGTGGATTGAAACAATTTTGCCGATGGGGCGACGATGGCCCGTTTAGTCGCTCCCACCACGGGAGCGTGGATTGAAACCAACAATCCACACTCAAGTGACAAGAAGCGGCACGTCGCTCCCACCACGGGAGCGTGGATTGAAACATCTTTTTGGACTCATTGGCCAGTCCAAAACGGAGTCGCTCCCACCACGGGAGCGTGGATTGAAACCGACTCCCCCATGGTCCTCAGTTTCACAAGGCCAGTCGCTCCCACCACGGGAGCGTGGATTGAAACGGATCTGACAGAATAAAGGAGCGTATGATATGAGGTCGCTCCCACCACGGGAGCGTGGATTGAAACTGTACCAGTCCAGTATGTCTGTGTTGACATGGCGAAGTCGCTCCCACCACGGGAGCGTGGATTGAAACTCGACAGGCTGTTAAAGGCTGACGAGCTTGAAGAGTCGCTCCCACCACGGGAGCGTGGATTGAAACATCAAGTGACCGGACATAAACATCACTCCCCTGAGTCGCTCCCACCACGGGAGCGTGGATTGAAACTATTTAGGAGGTTGCAATAAATGGCAATACGTCCAGTCGCTCCCACCACGGGAGCGTGGATTGAAACTTATCTCATTCTGTGTGACAAGGATTCGATGATTTGTCGCTCCCACCACGGGAGCGTGGATTGAAACGACCAGTGGACGGACTGTCAATGAGGAGCTGGACGCGTCGCTCCCACCACGGGAGCGTGGATTGAAACAAGGTCACGGATCATTACAGTGACCGTGTTGCTGTGTCGCTCCCACCACGGGAGCGTGGATTGAAACAAGTTCATCACCGGCCAATGCTCCCGAAGGAACTGTCGCTCCCACCACGGGAGCGTGGATTGAAACCAGACCGAGATACAGGTCCACGCCATTGACTTTGGTCGCTCCCACCACGGGAGCGTGGATTGAAACCTCTTTGACTCCTGTTCTTTTTTGTACTTCTTTGGTCGCTCCCACCACGGGAGCGTGGATTGAAACTTTATACGTCATAAACTCGCCAACATCGTCGCCAGTCGCTCCCACCACGGGAGCGTGGATTGAAACTGGGGCACCGTTATTATGCGGAGGAACTTTCCTCGTCGCTCCCACCACGGGAGCGTGGATTGAAACTGCACCGCCGAGACGTAGGGCAAGGGATCAACCAGGTCGCTCCCACCACGGGAGCGTGGATTGAAACGTTCCCGCTTGAGGGGGTCCCCTCCTGCGAGTTCGTCGCTCCCACCACGGGAGCGTGGATTGAAACCGTACCGATGATCTTGCCAACACAAACGTATTTCGTCGCTCCCACCACGGGAGCGTGGATTGAAACACTATCTGCACGATGAGTGCGGCTACAAGGTCAGGTCGCTCCCACCACGGGAGCGTGGATTGAAACTTTAATCGATTCGAAACAGAGTTTGACATAGATCAGTCGCTCCCACCACGGGAGCGTGGATTGAAACGTCAGCAAAACGGCAACGGGTGTGTTGTACCTTGGTCGCTCCCACCACGGGAGCGTGGATTGAAACAAATATCTTACGGCCTTCATATTTACCAGACACGAGTCGCTCCCACCACGGGAGCGTGGATTGAAACGTGTAGCTCGTCCTCAATCGGCTGGTAGTATGTGGTCGCTCCCACCACGGGAGCGTGGATTGAAACAATGCGGCCACATTTACGGCCACTCAATTGATTTGTCGCTCCCACCACGGGAGCGTGGATTGAAACACCTTTTGCTTTGGCGATTACACGTCTAAGGTCTGTCGCTCCCACCACGGGAGCGTGGATTGAAACTTGTGTAAGGTTTAAAGCTAACGCTAGTCCTGCGGTCGCTCCCACCACGGGAGCGTGGATTGAAACTGTGAAAAATCTGATATATCGTACTGTTCAGACCAGTCGCTCCCACCACGGGAGCGTGGATTGAAACTCCTGTCGGTTAACAACGAACTCAGCATAAGGAGTCGCTCCCACCACGGGAGCGTGGATTGAAACCACCTGCCCAAGTTTCCCGCATCACCACTGAGTTGGTCGCTCCCACCACGGGAGCGTGGATTGAAACAAAAAGTTTTGAGTGTAAATGTTGTGTATCGACAGTCGCTCCCACCACGGGAGCGTGGATTGAAACAAGGGACTGTCTCGTAATATCATGTCTATCAAGGGTCGCTCCCACCACGGGAGCGTGGATTGAAACCGCCGAGTTGGCCGTTGTCCCCCTGAAATTGTTCGTCGCTCCCACCACGGGAGCGTGGATTGAAACTTTGCCAAATGCGGGTTATTTTCAACCCACTTCAGTCGCTCCCACCACGGGAGCGTGGATTGAAACCCGGATTTTTGAGGAAGTCCAGGGTCATGCTCATGTCGCTCCCACCACGGGAGCGTGGATTGAAACCATGATCCTCATAGTGTTGCCTCAACCTATGATTGTCGCTCCCACCACGGGAGCGTGGATTGAAACATACGCACCGGAGACATGGCAGCCGTGCGGCCAGGTCGCTCCCACCACGGGAGCGTGGATTGAAACGGAGACAATAACCTTACCGCCCCACTCAGGAACGTCGCTCCCACCACGGGAGCGTGGATTGAAACAAGCGGGTGGTATCCATCGGGCCACTTAATAACCGTCGCTCCCACCACGGGAGCGTGGATTGAAACAATTCGTACCAACACACGGACTTCATCAGGGATAGCGTCGCTCCCACCACGGGAGCGTGGATTGAAACTCTAGTCCTCTGGCAGGTACATCTTTGCAATGTAGTCGCTCCCACCACGGGAGCGTGGATTGAAACAAGGCCTAGGTCGAGGCCTCCGAATCCTGTAAAAGTCGCTCCCACCACGGGAGCGTGGATTGAAACCACACAACGTGGCCGTAAATCACCAAAATTGACCCGTCGCTCCCACCACGGGAGCGTGGATTGAAACAGTGGCAGAACCGTATGTTTGTGAAAAGGGATTAGTCGCTCCCACCACGGGAGCGTGGATTGAAACAAGTTCTTCAAAAGTACTGTCAGACATAGTATTTGTCGCTCCCACCACGGGAGCGTGGATTGAAACCAAGAAGTTATTGAGATTAACCCCGTGACTGGCGTCGCTCCCACCACGGGAGCGTGGATTGAAACAATTACTGGCTAGAGCGGAAGATGAGAGACCTGAGTCGCTCCCACCACGGGAGCGTGGATTGAAACAAATACAGTAGCCATCAGTCCTCCTTTTTATTCAGTCGCTCCCACCACGGGAGCGTGGATTGAAACAAGCGTATCTAGCAGTTCAATAGTCTGCTTTGCTGTCGCTCCCACCACGGGAGCGTGGATTGAAACCTTCAAGATAGCGCGTTTAAGAGCTTCCGGTACGGTCGCTCCCACCACGGGAGCGTGGATTGAAACCGGGTCGGGTTATCCTCAACGCTCCAGGAATATGGTCGCTCCCACCACGGGAGCGTGGATTGAAACTGTGTCGCGTGGCTCGATTTCCGGAACAAACGGCAGTCGCTCCCACCACGGGAGCGTGGATTGAAACTCTTAAGCAATCTAACTTTACTTTTTAACAATCCGTCGCTCCCACCACGGGAGCGTGGATTGAAACCCTAAAACGGCACTAAATGCAAAGCGTGTTGTTAGTCGCTCCCACCACGGGAGCGTGGATTGAAACATCTCCTCGCACAGTTCGCGCAGACGGGTGTAGTGTCGCTCCCACCACGGGAGCGTGGATTGAAACTTGATACTAACGTGACCCTTCAATGCTCCTTCGAAGGTCGCTCCCACCACGGGAGCGTGGATTGAAACAAGCCCTCCCTTGTCAGGGTCATAACCGTTGCCTGTCGCTCCCACCACGGGAGCGTGGATTGAAACAACCCCAAGGTCATCGCCAAGCTGGGCAAGCTCGGGTCGCTCCCACCACGGGAGCGTGGATTGAAACTCGATCGTCGGACGGCAGGGAAGCCATGATATCAGTCGCTCCCACCACGGGAGCGACTGGGTGAATGCGTTCTCTGTGTTCAGCGAACGGAAGAAATAGGCATTTTTGTGAGAGAGAAGAGAGAGATGGCTTTCGGTGTCTATTCGTTGGACTGTCTCTTTTCAAGAAGTTTGATGAGTTCATAGGTGTCTGAAACATCTAACTTCCTGAAAATATTTGTTTTATGCTTTTGAATGGTCTTGGTCGATACGAATAAACTGTTGGCCAAAGCCAGATTCTTTGTTGTTCCTTCCAATATGAGGTCAACGAGTTCACACTCTCTGGGAGTGAGAGCGGCGAGTTCTTCTTCGCGGTCATACTGTCGTCCACCATATAAATAACCACGAATAACTTCACTCGTGACCTCGGGGCTGAGGTAGCTTTGGCCATCAAGAATACAGTTGATTGCCCGCAGTATCTCACTTCCTTCCTCTGATTTGAGCAGATAGCCGTGACCGCCGGCCTTTAATGCGGAATATACGAAAGAACTGGAACCATGCGCTGTGACGATCAGAATACGAAGATGTGGACGAAGCGTCAGTGCCGCTTCTATGATTTGAATTCCACCGGAATTCGGCATTGAAAGATCGAGCAGAAGTAAGTCCGGTTGTTTTATTGCTATAAGATTAAGGGCTTCTTCGCCGTTCGTTGCCTCGCCGACGACATGTAAACCGTCCTGAGACTCGATAAGTTGCCGAAGCCCTTCCCGAACCAAACTATGATCGTCGGCAATTAATATCCTTTTTGGAGTCTGCATAGCCACACTTACCCGTCAAAATTTCCAATGGAGTTGAATCGTTAGTTTTATTGACCAACTGATGCAACTTCATAAGCCATTCATCGTAGGTTTTGCAATCATATATATGGAGGGCTTCTTTTTCGGAAATTTTACCGTTTTCAAGTTGCTCCAATAACCACGCATAGACAACATCTTCTTTGACACTCACCATTCCAACCTCCTTTTCCTCTTATTTATGCAAATATGGGATGCCTTGCCATGGGGTGGACTTCCACTTGTTTGGTAGGGTGGACTCTACTCTTTGAAAAACATTTGGTAGGGGAAGAGACGCGCTTTTGCGGGATGTCTTATGAATACGAGCGTCATCGACCCTACCATGTGAAAAAATAACCATAATTTATACTCTTGCATCTATGAGTGCTTTTCTATATTCACACATCTGTACATTTGACAAAACCATGGAGATGTCACATGAAACGTATTCTTCTACTCGTCCTGTCCTGTATCCTTCTTACCGCAACATATGCTTTGGCTGGCCAAACTGAATTGACTTTTTCGTCTGGAGCCGGACCCATGGCAGGGGCTTTGAATATTGCGCGTATTCAAGGCTATATGGCTGAAAATGGGATTGATGGGAAAATTCATTCATATAAAAACGGAAAACAGAGTTTTGACAAATATTTGGCTGGAATTGATGATTTTGGTACCTGTAGTATCATTCCCATCGTTCTGACTGATTTTGATACGACGCAACATCGTCTGGTCGGGACGTTGAGCTATACGGATAATCAGACGAAGGTGCTTGTGAGAAAAAGTGCCGGGATACAGACTGTTGCTGATTTGAAAGGAAAGACTATCGCAACAGTGAATGCGACGACCGCGCATTTTTATATTTCAAAGTTCTTGGAAATCAATGGAGTGTCCTGCGATGATGTCAAAATCGTTTTTTTGACGAAAAAGGCGATGCCAGAGGCCATTGCAACCAGGCAAGTTGACGCGCTGTGTATGCATGGAATGCCTATTGAGAATGCCAAGAAACTTTTGGGAGATGACTGGGCAATTTTCGAGGATGGCACCATTCTGCGCAAATACGTGGTCATGGTTACCTCAACCAAAATGGTGACGGAAACTCCGGATACGCTTAAAGGCGTCCTGCGTGCCGTGCTCAAGGCGGACGACTTTCTTAAAAAAAATATTGATACGAGCATCAGCATTTTGGCCAAGGATAAAAGGTATCCGCTTGCGGTCATGGATGAAACGGTTCGTCATGAAATGGATTACGACCTCAGTATTCGGCAATCCTTGTTACTGATGTTGGAAGATGTGGAAAAATGGGCCATCGAGAATCAGTTGGTTTCCAGGAAGACACCACGCAACTATCTTGAGTTGATTGCCTTTGAGCCACTCGAAGCAATTGCTCCGAACAAAGTCACCCTGATTCATTAATCGATGACTCTTAAAAGCCGCATAATAGCTCTTTTTTTCAGTGTGGCGGTATTTAGTGCCGCCACATTGATAGGCATGATGTATGTGGATTCCAGCATTGAAAAGGCCATGGATTCGAGTCAGGAGGCGTATCAGCTCGTCAATGAAGTCGCGTCATTGAATCGTTTGGCAACGGAAATGAACAAGGCAGGTATTGTCCGTATCAAGCAGCAATGGAAAATGAAGATTGATTCATTGCACACAGCCATAAAGAAGCATCCTGCAGAACCACAGATTCTTTCGAAAATGTTGCATCAGGTACAGCAACTGGATGTGACCTTTACCAAAATGCTGGCCATGTATGAAAAAGAGGTCGCATCAGATTTTTCCGGGAATTTTACGCAAGCCAGATTTTATCGACTTAATCATATTTCCATACTGCTGAAGTCCTTGGCTTCATTGGTCAATGAAATAGCTGTCAAAAATTATGACAGGGTTCGTGTGCTGCAACAGAATCGGGATTATTTTTTGGGAGCCGTTGGTTTGGCCTGGTTTTTTGCTTTGGCCTTTTGGTCATACACGTTATGGATCGGAATTATGATTCCCATGCGAAAACTTTTGAAATCAATCGATGTTGTTTCAAAAGGGGATTTGAGTTGCAGGGTTTTGATTGATGATGGAGAGAATGAAATTAATAATCTCATGCGGTCTTTCAATGGAATGCTGGATCGATTGCAAGATCTGACGGTTTCGCGAAAGGCGCTTTTGGATGCCACAGAACAGGAGCGTTCACGGATTGGGCGCGAATTGCATGAGGGAATTTGTCAGACTTTGACGGCCGTTCGGTTGAAACTGTCGAATTTGGAAATTTCTCCGTTGAATTTTGAGCAAATTCAAGAAGTTTCCGCATGTCTTTCACAAACATCGAAAGAAATTCGGTTGATCGTGAAGGAGCTTCGGCCAGCGATGTTGGATGAATTGGGGTTGGTTTCAACGCTCAATTGGTTTGCCAAAGAGAATAAGGATCGGATTATCACAAAGTTGTATGTGAATGTACCGGAGACGGTTATTCCGGCCCGGCTTCGGACGCCGATTTTCCGAATTGTTCAAGAGGCGACCAGTAATGCCATACGCCACGGAGAGGCTGACACCATTCATATTCAGATGAATTGTACCCGTGACATTTTGGATGTGACGATAGAGGATAATGGAAAAGGATTTGATCCAACACGTCACTATGTCGGGAATGGTTTGATCACGATTCGGGAGCGGGTTGAAGCGGAAAGGGGAGAGTTCTTCCTCGACACAACAAAGGGCCGGGGCTGCTTCATGTCAGCTTCCTTCCCGTTAAATCTGTCTGATGGATGATTTTTTAAAAGGATAAAAGCGTGTCAGAAAGTTGGTTTGAGTCAACGTCCGAAGTGTCTGACTTTGCGATTACATCGGTTTGTTCCTTTAAAAAGAACACAACCCGTCCCACCATACAGGCAGGACGGGTTTCTCATTTCTGGTACCTGGGGCGGGATTTGAACCCGGTACAATCGTTGGTATCATTAAGTTTGCAGGGGTGTTGATAAACAAGTGATAAACTTAGTGAGTTTTGTCACCTTGGTTCAAAACGATAATTTTCCCTTTTTTCTTCTCTGAAAGTTGCCGGGCTTTGGCGTAAATATTGCGTGATGGAGTAGCTTCTTTTTGCATGTAGCGTTCAAAGGCTTTGTTGGTTCCATGCATGGTTCCAGACTCGCGTAATTCATCACGCGAAAAGTGTTCGCTTAGGGCTGTTGTCGTTGAATGGCGAGTGCCACCGTATAGGTCTACTCCAACAATGCCGAGATTTTTGCAGGCCCTTTTCCACCAATCGTAAAAGATGTTTTTGCTTACCTGTTTTCCTCGACACCTGGCAGGGACTCCACGCCCGGATTCATTCCTGAAAAAATGAAGATGGGGCAGCCCTTGAGGGAATGAGTTGTATAACTCTATGTCCTCTTCCAGCATTGGAACGATTTTTGGTTTCTTTTCTTTGGTGGTATCAGGACGGCAGATTATGAAACCGTTCACGTTAATATCGGCCTCTCGAAGCTCTCGTATCTCATTCGGACGAATTGCAACATATGTTGCCAACCACTTAATACCTATCCAAACTCGACGGGGGGCTATGCGTTCTATCTCATCGATAATGGCGGACTGGGTATTTGTGTCTATGATCTCGCGCCATCCAAGCGTGTATTTGATTTCCGGCATCTGAGGTGCCGGGAAGCCCTCACGTTTTTCAACCCATTTGAAAAATTGGTTGAGAGCGGCGAGCGTGTTTGCCTTGGTTTTGTCTCCGCAGTCTAGGGAGAGGGCAAAGTCCTCGATGTCTCCATAAGAGATCATATTGACGTCTTTATCTAACCAAGCGCGTTCTGCTTTGCCTATGTAGTTTTCAAGGCTTCGCATATACGACCTAGAGACACCGGATTGTTTTTTGACGGCAAGCCATTTGGCGGACTGGTTTGAAAAGGAAAGGGGGCGTGCTTTGGCATACTTGCGGGGGTCGAAAGATCCTTCGGCTGTTTCATAGCGTAGGCCGTTCAGGAATTGTCGGGCAAGGTCGTAGTTTTTGAATCGCTTGGTAACTTCTTTCCCAAAGCGCACCACAAGTTGCCGCTCGCTCGCTCTGATTTCAGGGTGTTCCTGGCAAAACATACCATTTCGATTCTGGTCATGTTTGAAAATGGCATGACACACCGGACACCGTTCACTGGTGTAGATATTCCCCTTCATACACACGTCTCCTAAGTGAGAGTATGTACGGATAGGGGCGGGGTGTGTCAAATTTGGGTGCATAATTATTGGGGTTGATAGTCTTGACAGTTGGTGATTTTTTTCCCTTGTTTGTCGAAATATTGATCCCGTGGAGCGGCATCGGTCTGGCTGATGTAGTGGTCTGCCTTGCAGGTGGTTGCGTCCAGCATGTAGACCGACACCTCCCATTTATTTGGTTTGTTTATGCAATTATCGCAGAGGCTCAAATCGTTACCTTGTTAACTTCTTTGGCCAGTCTTCCAGGGGTGACGTGGGTATAAATTTGTGTGGTATTTACGTTGGAATGAGTCAATAAATTCGACAAGGTGAAGATGTCACCGCCGACACCGACGTATGCCGAAGCGAACGAGTGCCGAAGATGGTGCAAATGTAGGTGCGGATACCCGCCTTTGATAAGCTCTTGCTTTACCCAATGAGTAACGCTGTCTGGATTTTTCCACCGGGGGAATACCTTTTCCATGTGCCCGTAAAACATGCGTTGTTCGATCAACACGTCGTAAAACAACTGGCTGATTGGCATAACCATATCGCGGTGGACCTTGGAAACGTGAACGCGGTACTGGCGTTGCTCCATGTCGATGTCGGACCATTTGAGATTTAGTAATTCGCAGCGACGGCGACCTGTCGCGTAGAAGGCCGTCATAAGCATACGCTTGTCAAAGTCTTCGATTCCAGCCAGTACCGCGCCTATTTTGTCCATTGGGATGAAAAGGGGGGGAGCCTTGTGGATGCGGGGCGGTTGTACTTCGGCAAATGGGTTGCTTTCAACGTACTCCCACAATTTGGCCACGGCGAACGCCTTATGCAAATGACGATAATGGTTGGTCGTGCTTGTGGCCTTAAGTCCAGACTTTGAACAGCGCGACATGAATGTGTCGCCATCGCGTGGTCTGACGCGTTGCATAGGTGTCCGGTGTCCATCGGGGAGGTGAGCGGTGAACTTGCGCAAAGCCAAGTCGTCAGCGGTTGCTGTCGAGTTTGCAACAGTTCCTTCACGATGGTTAATGTATTCAGTGTGAAATTCGCCCACGGTGATTTTCCTTTTTTCGGTCATTTGACAATCCTTTTCCCCGGATTGTGTTTTGTGTATGATAAGTAGGTCGGGGTGGTCCCGGCACAACTCACGACGAAGCCCTGGTCCCTGAACCGGGGTTTTGTGTGTGAGTTTTTTTATGCGTTGTATGTTTTGTTCATATTCTGCGACTTTTCGAATTCAATGCCCTGCTCGGCAAGTTCCTTCATCATCTCCATGGCTTTCAATTGCTGCCTATTGGAAATGAGGCAGAAGCCTGCACAGATGACAATCCCCAAAAGAATGAAGGCGAACGTACCCAGCAGTCCCCAAATCGGATCAACGAAATCAGTCATTATTGCCTCGGACGGTTGTATTCGTGGTTATGTCCCGAAACGCTGAATTTCCATGACTCTTGATCTTAGAAAATCGCGTTCCACTTTCAGATTGCTGGTGAAATCTGCCGACTTCATTCCCCACACCTGTTTCGTTGCCCGATCAGGTCCGCAAAGGACAACGCCCCACCCACCCCAATCATGGTCTTCGCACTCGTCGTAGAGGGAAGCGGGAAGCATGTAGTATCGTTGATCACCAAGGCCACCCTCGGAACGGAAAGGCTTTTTCTTGTCGGCAAGAAGATCGCTTTTGGAAACCTTGCACTCCACCACGATGGTTTCATGCGCTGTGAATCCAATTGCGTCCGGGAATTCATTGATTACTTGGCCACCACGTTCGGCAAAAACAGGGTTGCACTTCTTTGCAAGGCGGAGCCAATCTTTGGCTTTCTTGACTACTTGGGCGTGTGTCATGTCAGATTTTCTCATGTAGGTTTAGATTTGCTCGCCGTTGCCGTCGAAAGTGTTCCAGTAAACAGCGCCGTTTTCGTCTACGGTTGCCGAAACAGTCAGACCGCAATCTGGACAGGAGAAGTCGTCGCCGTCGTATACGTCTTCCGTTATGGCTATGGTTTCCCCGCATGCGTCGCAGTTCGCGTAGAACTTGACCGGGGCGTCCATCACGTTTTCTTTTGTGAATCCCATGGTGTCTCCTTATGCTGAGAACTTGGTTGATTGCGCGGGCTGGGCGTCACTCCAGCTAAGAGGTCAGTTTGGTTAGGACGGAGACCGTGCCGCCCATAGCGTGTCCACTTTCCACGCCGCCGCGCAAAATTACAGATTCTCAGACCGTCTTGTAGAAGACGATCCAGTGAGTTTTCAGGTTCACGGTTGTCGTGTGGCCACATATCGGACGGGCCGGGAAAAGCGGCCGCAACTCAGCCAGTTTGATTTGGGTTTCGTTCCATTTGAAAATGAGGGTGCCGCCCGTCTTGAGGACTCGCCAGCACTCAGCGAAACCTTTCTGGATATCATCCTTCCAGTTGTCGCGGTCGAGGCGTCCGTATTTCGCCTTCATCCACGAATTGTCACCGGCACGGACAAGGTGGGGCGGGTCGAAGATCACGAGGTTGAACGCCTCGTCTTCAAACGACATGTCCCGGAAGTCTTCAATGGTGTCAGGCGACACAGTAAAGGAGCGACCATCGCAAAGCGTGTGCTCTTCCTTTCGGATGTCAGTGAACAGCACTTCCGGGTTCTGCTTGTCGAAGTGAAACATTCGGCCGCCACAACAGGCATCGAGTATGTGCTTTGATTCATTCATGGTCATAGTCCTGCTGATACGTGTATTATCCGCGACAAATGACGCGCTTGGTGCCGGGGTGCCAAGACATCGGGCCGTGTGCTTTGAGCACCTTGTTGAGTTCGTCCACGGCCTTTTGAATGGTGTCGTCAAGTTCCCCGTCTTCCGGCAGGTCATCACACCAAAAATCGGAATCAAGTTGGCTAGGATATACGGGATCACAGAGGACAAGACGGACACTTTCAGGGCGGCATCCATGGTCCTGACACCAATCAAAAAAACTACCGTCATCCCAAAAGTATTCGTCGCCACCATGAATGCAGACAGGGGCTTTGCCGTCCCACTCCACCAGAGGCATTTCTGCCCATCGCTTTGCGGCCGCTTTTTCTGAGCAGTCATTGCATCTGATGTACCCTTTAGGGACGATGGCACCGCATTCACATGTGCGGTGTGTGCATCCTGCATAGCGGGCCATGTGTTCGTCTTTTCCCCAAAAGCGTCTGGTGCGTCCGTCTTTGCTCCACCAACCTTTAAGGGTGCGTTCCTCATAAACAGCGGAGTCGTCGGACTCGTACATTTTTACTTGTTCTTCGTTCATGGTTTATTCCTCGTTGTCAGAGAATTTTGAATCATCGGATTTCTTCGATGTAACTTTCGATGAACGCTTGCGCTTGGGCGGCAACGATTGCATTGCCATAGCCGCGCAGTCGTCCCATATGGTC